>NZ_VMKU01000040.1:17874-43098 GCF_013276315.1 Streptococcus sp. 2741
TTTTCATTGAGTATAAATGTATATCAATATTTTTTGTTTTTCTTAATAAACGCAATGCAAAAAGAGCCTGTTGCCAAGCTCTTTAGTCTATTATTTCTTCTCAGCGCGAAGAGCTGACAAGATTTGTGTACGGATATCATCCACACCATTTGGAGTATTTGGTAAAAAGATGGTTTGATTTCCTTTAGAGGCAAAGGTGTTCAAGGTATCCAAATACTGGTTGGTCAAAAGGATGGACATGATTTGTTCTTCTGTCATGCCAACATTGGCTTCCTTGAGTTCGGTGATAGATTCTGCCAATCCATCCACAATCGCCTTACGTTGTTGGGCAATCCCCACACCATGAAGGCGGTCTTTTTCTGCTTCGGCTTCAGCTGCAGTGACAATTTTAATCTTATCGGCTTCTGCCAATTCTTGCGCTGCGACCCGTTTGCGTTGCGCCGCATTGATTTCATTCATGGATTGCTTAACTTCTGCATCTGGCTCCACCTTAGTAATCAAGGTTTTCACGATAATGTAGCCGTAAGTGGTCATTTCTTCTGCTACTTGGTGTTGAACTTCAAGGGCAATCTCATCTTTTTTCTCAAACAATTCGTCCAAGGTTAATTTGGGAACAGAAGAGCGAAGAGCATCTTCGATATAAGATTTAATCTGAGATTCTGGACGCATGAGTTTATAGTAGGCATCTGTCACGCTCTGCTCATTGACACGGTACTGAGTCGCTACATTCATCATCACGAACACATTGTCCTTGGTCTTGGTCTCAACCACAATATCACTTTGCAGCAAGCGCAACTGAATGCGTGCTGCAATCGAGTCAATCCCAAAAGGCAAGCGAATATGAATACCGCTGTTGGAAACCTTTTGGTATTTCCCAAAGCGTTCAATAATCGCCACCGACTGCTGACGAACCACATAAACTGTACTCAGTGTGACTATCACCAATAGGAGCACACAAACAATCAGAAAAATCATGAAAAATATTGCCATAATGGAACCTCCACAAGTATTTTTCTAGTATTATATCACATTTAAAGAAGGCTGTGCCGTTTTTACTGCGATTTTTCCTGAAATGTCAATAATTAGAGGTGAAACTGCATTTCAAGTTAGTAATCTCTTTTTTTCACTGCATTAACTTCTATAGAATCTTCATCCATAGTCAGAGAATGACTTGCCTTAACTTTTCTCTCGTGCTATACTATTTATGAAATTAATGAATAGGAGATATTTCATGAAATCAGCAAAAACTACTGTTACAATCCTTTCTGCACTTGCATCTGTCGTCTTATTATCTAGTTGTGCAACAAAGTCTACAGAAACACAGACAAGCAATAAGAGCTCATCTGATAATCAGATTACAATGACATATGACCAACTACGGTCAAGAGAAAATACTATGTCAACCCTTTGGTATCAAAAATCAGCTGAAACCAAAGCCTTGTATCTACAAGGTTATAATGTTGCCACAGATCGTCTAAAGGAATTACTGAAAACAGAATCAGACAAGCCTTATTCAATCATTTTGGACTTAGATGAAACAGTCTTAGATAATAGTCCTTATCAAGTTCAAAATATCAAAGACGGAACAGCATTCACACCTGAAAATTGGGATATTTGGGTTCAAAAAGCTGCAGCAAAAGCCGTCCCAGGAGCCAAGACGTTTCTTCAATTTGCCAATCAAAACGGCATCCAAATTTACTATATTTCTGACCGCTCAGTTAATCAAATAGATGCTACGATTAAAAATCTAGAAAACGAAGGAATCCCTGTACAAGGGCGTGATCACCTCATGCTCTTAGAAAGTGGTGTAAAATCCAAAGAAGGGCGTCGCCAAGCAGTTCAAGAGAAAACTAATCTAGTATTACTATTTGGTGATAACCTCGTAGACTTTGCAGATTTTTCGAAGATTTCTGAATCTGACCGTGATAAACAACTTGAAGAATTGCAAAAAGAATTCGGTGAAAAATTCATCATCTTCCCAAATCCAATGTACGGATCATGGGAAACAGCTGTCTACGCTGGCAATAAATTGGATGCTAAAGGTCAAGTGGAAGAACGCCAAAAGGCTTTGCAAGGTTTTAATAAATAAAACAAATAAGCTGATTCTATATAAACTAAGGTTAACTTACAATCTTCAAAAAGTGGATAGGAAGGAATTCTGATAATCAGAAAACTTTCCTATCCACTTTTTTAATTGATATAACATCAAGCTTTTATACATCTGATACTATACGTTTTTCTGATTTTAAAGACTTTGTCGCCTAGACCCTATATTTCAAGCATTAAGTGACCTTGATGATATAAATTTATTGTGGTATACTATTTTTGTCATCGGTTACCGATTACGTTCCTATGGGTTCGTGAGAGGAGGTGAAACTAATGAGCCTTATCATAGAGCTCGCTCTTACTATTATAGCGGATGTTATAGCTGGAATTATCTTGTATTTCGTCTGCAGATGGCTAGATAGTAAGGAGTAGACCGAGTGACTAGCCTATAAACACCCGTTAAATCGCTAAGATACGTCAAAAAAGCCCTTAACTACGGCAATAGTTAGGGGCTTTGGTGTTCTAATGAACCTTATCAATTAACTATATTCTAGCATATAATCTACAATAGTTCAAGCATTAAGTGACCTTGATGATCTAAATTTAGTGTGGTATAATACTTTTGTCATCGGTTACCGATTACGTTCCTATGGGTTCGTGAGAGGAGGTGAAACTAATGAGCCTTATCCCAGAGCTCGCTCTTACTATTATAGCAGACGTCATAGCTGGAATCATCTTGTATTTCGTTTGCAAATGGCTAGATGGTAAGAAGTAGACCGACTGACTAGCCTATCAACACCCGTTAAATCGCTAAGATACGTCAAAAAAGCCCTTAACTATGGCACTAGTTAGGGGATTTGGTGTTCTAATGAACCTTATCCATTAACTACATTCTAGCATATAAGCCCAGATATTTCAAGAGTTTTATTTATTATTTAAAGTTCCTTAGTTCTGAAAGGTATTTGATTTTTCATCAATTCATTTAAAAATACTATACAAATTTCTTTACATTTTCCATAAGTGTGATATAATGAACTCAATAAGATAACTTGTGAAGGATAAACGCTGGGTCCCAGAATGGGGTAGACTGAAAGGTTGAGCATTCCTATGTGCCTGGGGTTATCTTTTTATTTTGATTTTTTAAGGCTCTCTACAAAGTTTAGAGGGTCTTTTTCTATTTCTGTAATGATAAAGTCAACAAATTGCTGTGAATAGGTATAGTGCTCAGACTTACCTATTTTATGGTAATATGCAAATTTCTCGTCAGTTTTTATTGAATAGAAATCAATGATTAAGGTTAGAACATATTGATTGAAACCAGATTTATAATTTAATTTGATATTCTTCTTGTTTAATCGATCATTTACAACTGAGATGATATTCCCGTATGAATATTTGTGAGTCTCTGATGGATCTTTTAAATCTTTTACTATTGCTACTTGAGAGGGAGATTGATTTGCAATTGAGACAACGAAGTCAGCTTCAGACTTTTTCTTTGTGATGTATAGGTTTTGTTTTACACCGATTGCAAATTTATCTGAATTATACTCAGAAACAAGAACATCTATAGCATTTGCTTGCTGAATAAACTTTTCTGCAATTTCCGCTGGGTATTTTAGTCTGATTTGTTCATTTGTCAGAGGCTCATAACTTGCTGATATAGTTAGGAAATTTTGTGCAATGGTCTCAGTGATGTCTCTACCATGAAATCTCTGAAGTTCATTGACATAGTTAAGTACACACGCTTGAAATAGTGGAGCGTACTTTAGTTCGTAATCCTCTGTAATATAATGTGTGCTGATATTTCTAAGCTCAATAATACGCTCCAGATTTAGTCGAATTCGTGTACTATCATCGGAATAAATTTTCTTGATAACATTTTCAAGGCTGAGAGTTCTATCTGGATTATCCTTAAAATAGATTGATAGATTTCTATTTAGCATTTCAGACTTCAACATCAACTCCCAAGCATTACATATGAAAAAACTGAATCCTTCAATACGATATTTGATTGTAGGCTTGTTGTAAATTTCCAGCCCCATAATAAAGGCCTCAACACTTTTATCAACAAGTCGTTGACTTAAATTTTTCATATTTTTCTTCCCTCCAATCTAACTATTAAGCAATCTTTTTAATAAAAACAGTTGCTTTTTATTTTTTTCTTATTCATTTGTCAAATTTGCCGTTTTTTACAGTTTAGTTTATAAAGTCGGATTTCCCTTCCTCCATAATTTTCTTTTATAAAACATCAAGCCCTTAACTGACATCTGATTACTAAACAGGTAACTTACGAAAAATACGCAGACATATCAGAATTACAAGAGAATTTCTAATATCACTATATCGCTTCTTTTATTAAAGACTAACTTTTTTGTTAAAATGTTTATACTCAACAAAAATCAAAGAGCAAATTAGAAAACTAGGATTATATATTCCTGTAGAATATACCAAAACACCCCTTAACTATCGCACTAGTTAAGGGATTTGGTGTTCTAATGAACCTTGCCTATCGATTTTATTCTAACATACAGGTCCAGATATTTCAAGAGTTTTATTTATTATTTAAAGTTCCTTAGTTCTGAAAGGTATTTGATTTTTCATCAATTCATTTAAAAATACTATACAAATTTCTTACATTTTCCATAAGTGTGATATAATGGACTCAATAAGATAACTTGTGAAGGATAAACGCTGGGTCCCAGAATGGGGTAGACTGAAAGGTTGAGCATTCCTATGTGCTGGGGGGTATCTTTTTATTTTGATTTTTTAAGGCTCTCTACAAAGTTTAGAGGGTCTTTTTCTATTCCTGTAGAATATACCAAAACACCCCTTAACTATGGCAGTAGTTAGGGGCTTTGGTGTTCTAATGAACCTTATCCGATAAAATTATTCTAACATACAGATCCAGATATTTCAAGAGTTTTATTTATTTTTTAAAGTTCTGGAAAGGTCTATAATGAAGTTAGCCATCTAGTATCAAAAAACCAACTAGCTCCTATGAACTAGTCGGTTTCTAATCAATGTGCCAACATTTCTTGGGCGATTTCTTGTCCAGATAGGTTATCTGGGTAGTAGGTTGGCCAGTTATCCATTTCTTCAAAGAGGGCTTCTTGGCTGGTGCCTCCAAAGAAGATATGGAAATGTTCTGCCTTAACTGGGGCGATATTGTGGTCACTAAACTGAACATACTTGAACTGTCCAGCGTCCGCATCTGTCGCTTCAAAGAGGAAGCGCACACCACGATTACCTTTCTTGTAAGTTAAGATTTTCTTTCCAACATACTTATAAGTATATTTCTTACTTTGTCCACCTTGAACAAATTCCATAGTGTTATCAGTAATATTAATCTTAGTCACATCTGTCTGATAGCCTTTTGTATAGTAGGCCTTGTACTCAGCCTGAGTCATCTTACCAGTCAACTTAGCCTTGTAGTCAAAGACTTGATCAAAAGTTCCATCTTCAAGGAAAGGATAAACTGATTGCCAGTTACCTGCATAGTCACTCAAGGTGCGGTCCTTGACGTCTGCATCCTCAAAGTAACCATTTTGAACTGTCTTGGTATCCTCTGCCTTTTCAGGCTCGATTGCTGGACCTTCTTGGTCCGTTGTTTGTTTCAAAGCCTTGAGGTTTTTCTCCATGATAGAGATGTAATTTTCTCCCGCCTTGGTGTCCTCTTCTGTCAGACTTTCTAAAGGATTAAGGACATCTGTTTTGACACCTGCCTCTTTTGAAAGTGTGTTAGCAAGGGCTTGTGAGGCATTTTCTTCAAAGTAGATATAGGCGATTTTATTTTTCTTGACGTACTCTGTCAATTCTGCCAGACGTGCAGCTGATGGCTCTGCATCTGGTGAGAGACCTGAGATTGATACTTGCTTGAGACCGTAGTCCAAGGCAAGGTAGTTAAAAGCTGCGTGCTGAGTCACAAAGCTCTTTTGTTTGGCTTGAGACAAGCCTTCTGCATAAGCCTTATCCAATGTTTGCAATTTTTCGATATAGGCAGATGCGTTCTTTTCAAAGGTCTCTTTTTTATCAGGATAATCTGCCGATAAGCTGTCACGGATGTGCTCTACTAGTTTAATGGCACGAACTGGTGATAACCAAACATGGGGGTCAAACTCATGGTGATGGCCTTCTTCTCCATGGTCATGGTCTCCCTCTTCTTCCTCACCACCTGGCAAGAGCAACATATCGCCTGTCGCCTTGATGGTTTTCACTTTTTTCTTATCCAAAGTATCTAGCAATTTAGGAACCCAAGTTTCCATGTTTTCATTTTCATAAACGAAGGTATCTGCATCTTGGATTTTGGCAACTGCCTTGGCAGACGGTTCGTATTCATGGGGTTCTGTACCAGCACCGATGAGGAGTTCTACATTAGCAGTATCTCCTGCGACTTGCTTGGTAAATTCATAGACAGGGTAAAAGGTTGTCACGATATTGAGTTTGCCATCTGCCTGTTTTTGATTGGAACAAGCCACTAAAAACAAGGCACATAAACTGGCTAGCAATAAGCTAATTTTTTTCATCTTAGTCTCCTATTTGATAAAACGTCTTACTAAACTAATGAGCAAGAAAACAGTTACAAAAATAATAGTAATACTTGCACTTGCAGGTGTTTCTGCATAGTAGGAAATGTAAAGTCCTGCTACCATTCCCAAAAATCCAATCGCACTGGCAAGCAGCATAACCGATTTAAAGTTTTTCCCCAGACGCAGGGCAATACTAGCTGGCAAGATCATAATGGTCGATACCAGAAGAGCTCCCGCAGCAGGAATCATAAGGGCAATGGCCACCCCCGTCACCATGTTAAAAAGAATGGACATGGTACGAACTGGCAAGCCATCCACAAAGGCCGTATCCTCATCAAAGGTCAAGATATACATCGGACGAAGGAAGAGGAAGGTCAAGATCAAAACAACCGCCGCAATGACAAAGAGGGAAATGACCTGCTCCTCACTAATAGTCACAATCGAACCAAAAAGATACTGGTCCAAACTCATAGAACTGGAGCTTTTGCCCTTGCTCATGACAATCAGAGAAACAGCCAAACCTGTCGACATGAGGATAGCTGTCCCGATTTCCATAAAGCTCTTGTAAACCGTACGGAGATACTCCAGAAAGGCCGCCGCAATCAAGACAATAGCAATAGTTGAAATAGTCGGAGAAATCCCCAAAACCAACCCAAAGGCTACACCTGAAAGAGAGACGTGGCTGAGGGTATCACTCATCAAACTCTGACGACGCAAGATAAGGAAGGTTCCTAATACCGGCGAGAAAAGACTCATGGCAATAACTGCTAGAAAGGCGCGTTGCATAAAGTCATAAGATAATAAACTAAGCATGGCCCACCTCCTGATCATTCTCATGAACGTTGAAACAACGCCATGGCGAGTCTTGGTTACGGACTAGATGAATATTGCGGTCCGCATAGTCCTTAACTTCTTCAGGGTCATGGGTAATCATCAAAACAGCCTTGCCATGATGATGGGCGCTGTGGTGCATGAGTTCGTAAAATTCGTTTTTACTTCCTGCATCCATCCCCGTTGTCGGCTCATCTAGGATAAACACATCTGGATCCGAAGCAAACATACGCGCAATCACCGCTCGCTGCTTCTGTCCCCCAGATAGAGATCCCAAGCGTTTGTCTCGGTGTTCCCACATACCAACTGAGTCCAGACTAGCCTTGATATGCTCCTCATCATGAGCATTCAAGCGACGGAACCAGCCTTTTCGCGGATAGCGACCCGACTTGACAAATTCATAAACCGTACTTGGAAAACCTGCATTAAAACTGGCAATCTGTTGAGGAAGGTAAGCTATTCTCAATTTCTTACCCTGCGTATTTGTCTTTGAAATGGTCACCCTACCAATGCGTGGTTGGAGAATTCCAAGACTGGCCTTGATCAGTGTCGTCTTAGCTGCCCCATTTTCCCCAGTCAAGGTAACAAATTCCCCACTATCAACACTATAATTGATATGTTCAAGAACGGGCTCCTTATCATAATAGAAGGATAAATCCTCTACCGTAATGTATCTCATTATTTGATTTCTCCTACTAAAGCAGTCAAAAACCGCTGGATTACTTTTTGTTCATTTGGAGTAAACTGAGTCGCCACTTGTTCATAGGTTAAAAGTGTATGCTCATGGTGATGATGGTGCTCCTCAGCGATTGGACGAGCCAAATCAGTCAATTGATAAAAAATCACACGCGCATCCTTAGGATCTTTAGATGTTTCCAACATTCCTTCCTTGACCAAAGACTTAATGGCCTTGGTAACTGCCGCCTGACTGACATTGAGGCGACGGGCCAATTCTGAATTTGTTAAAGATTCCTCCGACAAGAGCATGAGGATATGCTCCTGAGTATTGGTCAGAGCCACCTCACTAGTGCAATGACCTATTAAAATTTCATGCTGATTTTCTGCCTGTAAAATCACCTCATTCAAAAAGGTATCGATATCCTTCGCTAGCTGTCTCATATCTGACTCCTTTCCTTTTGGACTTCTCTTTTTTAAGAGAAAAATACTATTCTGTGGAATTTTGTTTACCAGTTAATTATATCACAAGCAAAAAAAGAGTCAAGAAAAAACGTAAAAATCGTCTTCATTCTTGAACTCTTCTATATTATGATCTATTGAAATTCTTTGACATCTCCATCGTATGTCGCCCAGTCTTTGCTGAAAAAGCGCTCATTCAGATGGTAAGTCGGAGCTGGTGTGGGATTGGATAGGAAAGGATCAACTGCCTTGTCAAAAGCCAACCAACCCAACCAACCAAGGTGGATGGTATCCTTCATAAAGAAAGGATCCCCGCCATCCTTAGAAAAATCTGCTATATTGGTAAAACCTTGACTCTCTAACTGGTAGCGAATCTTCTGCACCGTTTGTTGGTACATATCCTCTCGTAGACCAGCATAATCCATCCATTTTTTATTAACAGGTGGAATGATAAAAATCGGGTTTACCTTGGATTTAGAAAACTGGGTTAAAACTAACTGCAGGTCATTATACTCTGGCGACTTGAGATAGGTGAAGTTTTTCTGAGAATCCTTTAATTTCTTCAAATCCTTCTTAATCTGCTTATTATAGAAATCATTCTCCATTCCCAGATCATTATTGGAAGTATTCTTTTCTGCATCTGATTTGACAACATCTTCTATTGCTTGATAAGAAAACTGGTCTGGCAAGGTCTTTAAATACTTAACTACATGCTTACCATAATTAACATAGCCTCTAACTGAAAACTGTCCAAAAAAGGAAGCCTGGCGTTCATTAAACCGAGCCAATAATTCAATCGTCTCATTGTCTGCCGTCGACAATTCTTCTTTGCTTGCCAACTTCTGAACCAAATCCTTCATAGCTACGTTGGGAAACTGCTGTAGTAAGCGAGTCGCCGCATATTGGCTAGCCTGATCTCCAGATTGATGTTCCAGAAAACTGGTCAACTGGTCTCCATTAAAATACTGCTGGAAGGCTGCTGGCTCATAGCCATTTTTACTGAACCACTGAGGTGAGATAACATACACAACTTGTTTATTCTCCAGTTGTGGCAACATCTGTTGCATTCCAAAATACTGGTTAAGCGATGCAGCTCCCCTCTGTCCTAAAAGATAAGGACGGTAGGAGCGATTGTATTTCTCAGCTAATACCGCAGGATGAGCACCGTCAAAACGAAGCCATTCACTAGAGCCAAAGAAGGGAACAAAACGCATATTTGGATCAGATAGTGCTCTGACTTTTTGACTTCGCTCCTTAAAACTATCGATAGTAGTAGCCACTGCTGAACGCTTTTCAGCTCCTAGATTATGACGCATCTCAGTAGGATAAAAGAAAATGAGCAGAAAAACCAACAAACCAGCTATCAAGACCGGTCCGAAGATCGTCCATAAGCGTTTAAGCATTTTGTAGCTCCACAATGCCAGCTATAATTTTATTAGCCGTATTCCAGTCATCACGACCAAACTCTGTCACAGGGACACGAATGTCAAAACGGTTCTCAATCTCCACAATCAACTCAACCGTTCCCATACTATCCAAGACACCTGCATCAAAAAGATCTTCATCCATCATGTCAGAAACATCTTCCATAAACAACTCATCAATAATTTCGATAACTTCTGATTTGATATCCATATTTTATTTCCTTTTATTTTTTAAACCATAAATCATTCAAAAATCCAGAAAAGATTAAGAATGACAGCATGACGACATGGAAGGTGACAACCATGCCAAGCAACTGAATCCAGCGATTCTCAGGTAGGGCAGCCTTCCCTGCTTTTTTCCGTTCCTTATTGAGCGTTTTTTTCTTGCGAACCCAGACATCATTGATGACCAAGCCCAGTCCATGAAAGAGTCCATAGGCGATGTAGTACCAGGTCACACCATGCCAAAATCCCATAATCAGCATATTTACAATATAGGCCACACTTGAGGTTACATTGCGATTCTTAAAGACCTTCTTTCTGGTCAATACCATCACCATTCGCATAAAGACAAAGTCACGGAACCAGAAAGAGAGACTCATATGCCAGCGATTCCAAAATTCCTTTAAATCCCTTGATAAAAATGGTTTGTTAAAGTTGATAGGGCTACGGATTCCCATCAAATTTGAAATGGCTAAGGCAAACATAGAATAACCTGCAAAGTCAAAGAAGAGTTCCAGACCAAATGTATACATAACTGCCAAGGCATAGAGGTTAAAGAAGCCACCTGACTGCAAGGCTAGATTCTTCAAAGGAGGCAACAAGGTTTCTCCTAAAACATGAGCTAGGATAAACTTGTACAAAAAGCCCCACATGATATAGCGAACAGATTCATCCAGCATATCCATCAACTCATCCCGCTCAGGAATGGCCTGATAATTTTCATTAAATCGCTTAAAGCGATCGATTGGGCCACTTGAAAAAGTCGGCATGAAGAGAAGGAAACGAAGGAATTCCCAGAGGGTAAAATCCTTAATCACTCCATCTCTCAGCTCGATGATAATCCCAACCGAACGAAAGGTCAGGTAAGAAATTCCCAAAAAACCAAGCAAAGACTGCGTTCCATTGATAGCCGGCTGCACCTTGACAAAGATAATCGGAAGGAGGGATAGAAAGCTAACTAGGTAGAAGACCCACTTGCCATCCTTACTTTTTCGATAATGCTTGTAGAAGAGTACGAGCAATATTTCCCAGCACAGATAAATACCCAAGGCAGCTAGTTGATTGGTCTTCCCACCTACCAACATGGTGACGATAAAGAAGAGGCTAACCAGCACTTCATACCAGGCAAAGCGTTTCTTGAAAAAGAGGCCGATAAAGATGGGCAAGGTTGCAGCAATCACATAGACAAAATACTGAGGATTGCCGTATGGCTCTAAATGAGGAAGCTGTTGAAAGAACTCCATCATCTCTTATTCACCTCGTTAATCAATCCTTTAATGTCAATCTTTCCATTTGGAGTCAGTGGCAAACTGTCTTGATAAAGGAATTTAGACGGCATCATGTAGGACATCATGATGTCTGTCAAATCTTCCTTGATGGCCTTGGTAATATCGATATCACGCTCAAACTGCTCACGCACACCATCTTTTAAGATGACATAAGCCAATAGATTTTGCACCTTGTGGTCCTTATTATAGCGCGGTACTGCGACAGCAGACTCGATAAAGCGAGACTTGTTGAGGTTTTGAGAGACATCTTCTAACTCAATGCGGTAACCGTTGAACTTAATCTGGAAGTCCATGCGTCCGCCGTAAAGAAGCAAGCCCTCATCTGTCATGGTTCCTACATCTCCAGTATGATAGGCTGGCAGACCTTCAAACTCAAAGAAGGCTTCCGCTGTTTTTTCAGGATTGTTCATATAACCTTTTGAAACGGCTGGTCCAGAAACAATGATTTCTCCCTGTTCGCCATTTGGCAGTTTATTTCCTTCCTCGTCAATGATAAAGGTTGGAGAATCAGCCTTGGTATAGCCGATTGGTAGACGTTTGAGAGTCGCTAGCATCTCATCTGTCACGGCAACTGCTGACAGGGCCACTGTCGCTTCTGTTGGACCGTAGGCATTGATAATACGGGCATTTGAGAAACGCTCGCGTAGTTTTTGAGCTGTTTTAACCGTCAATTCTTCACCATCAAAGTAGAAATGCGTAATACCTGGCATTTTCTCACTGTTGAAGTCTTCAGACAACATGGCCATATCCGCAAAAGAAGGGGTTGATGTCCAGATAGCGATTGGCAATGAAAAGATGGTCGCAAAGAGTTGCTTAAAGTCCTGAGTAATAGCTGAAGGAAGAGCGAAAAGCGTACCACCAAGTGCCAAGGTCGGTGCCCAGTACATGACAGACAAGTCAAAAGAATAAGGTGGCTGAGCCAGCATTTGCGGACGACTTGGCGTCGCAAATTCCTTATCCGTAATCATCCAGTTGGTAAAGCTGAGGAGGTTATCATGTGAAATCTGCACTCCCTTTGGCTTACCAGTCGTACCAGAAGTAAAGATGATGTAGTAGTTATCATCGCCCTTGACTGGATGCGTGATCTCATAGCTAGTCCCTTGAGCAAAGGCTTCTTGAACCTGAGCTAGATTCATCATCGGTGTAGAAACCTGCTCCAATGGAAAGTCTGAAATGGCAATAATCAAACTTGGCTCCGCTACTTCTAAAATAGCTGAAACTCTCTCCAAGGCCGAATGGCTATCAATTGGAATGTAGGCATGCCCCGACTTAGTCAGCGCTACAAAGGTTGCCAACATTTCATATTCTTGGCCACCAAAAACGACCACAGGAGACTTCTCAGGCAAGCCTAGTTGGTCAATGGCTGCAGCCAAACTATCCGAATCAGCCTTCAAATCTCCATAAGTGTGTTCCTGCCCCCAAACATTGTAAACAGGATAGTTAGGCTGGGTCTGAGCAAAATGCTCAATGGTTTCAATCATATCTGCTATTGGTTTATTTGACACAATAGGGATTCTCCTTCAAGTTAAAATTCATTATAGATAAAGCTTCCTTGACCCTGACCAAGATAGCTAAAGAAGTAAAGCAGCCCTAGAAAGATAAGAAAATACAAGGCTGTCCGACCAAGAAAGAGGTACAATTCTTTTCTCTGTTTCATCAAGAAAAACCATTCATTTCTGTAATTTTCCGCTAAAATAAGAGTGATTCTTACTAGCTTATTTTTCTACCATTGTACCACTTTATATAGTATTTTTTCAATTGTTTACCATATATTTTCAATAGATTTCAGTTTATTTTAAGGATTATGCGGTTTTTCTATGAATATTTTAAAAGAAAAAAGCCTGAGATTTTCATCTCAAGCTCTATCAAAATAATTATTTTCTAAATTAGAAAAGTGAGAATACAAGCACAGCCAAGGCTGCACCAATAACAGGTCCCACAACAGGAATCCAAGCGTAAGACCAATCTCCGTCTCCCTTGTTTGAAATTGGAAGGATACTGTGCATGATACGAGGACCGAGGTCACGCGCAGGGTTCAAGGCATAACCTGTTGTCCCACCTAATGATAGACCGATACCGACAATCAAGGTCCCCACTGCAAAGGTTCCGATACCTGCCTGAAAATCGTAAAGACCCAAAGCAAAGATTGTCAATACCAATACAAAAGTTCCTAGGATTTCACTAATCAAGTTTGATACAGTATCTTTGATAGCTGGTCCTGTGCTGAAAGTAGCCAAAATATTTCCTGCATTTTCTTCTGCCTCATAATGCGGTTTGAATTGCAACCAAACCAGAATCTGACCCAGCATAGCCCCTGCGAACTGAGCTAGGATATAAGGGAAAACGGAAGCCCAAGGCAAACCACCTTTCAAGGCCACACCAATCGTCACAGCTGGGTTTAAATGAGCTGGACTGAGCTTGCCAGATACAAATACTGCAACCGCAACTGCAATCCCCCAACCCATAGTAATCACAATCCAACCTGAGCTGTTGCTCTTGGTTTTTGGAAGAACCACACCTGCAACAACACCATTTCCTAGAAGAATCAGGATTAAAGTCCCCAAAAATTCTCCAAATAATTCATTCATCATCTTTCTGTCTCCATTAAAAAGAAGGAGAGGGTAGACTAGGAGTCCTGCCCGCCACCTCTTTTATTTTTTCTTAATTTTTTAATTCTGCTAAATCATTATTAGCAAGAGCTGCTTCGACATCCGCACGGTAAGCTGCTTTTTCTTCTTCTGTCCAGTCATAGAATCGTCCCATTTCATCCAAAACTGGCTCAACGATGCTGTCCAAACTATCACGCATAAAGAGCATATGGTTGGTACGACGAAGAAGGAAGTCAACCGGGCTAAGAGTCAACTCGTTGCGCATTGCATAGTGAAGGGACAAAGTATCTGCCAAACTGAGTCCTGGCGCTTGTTCCAAGCTGTGAGCAAGGGCAAAGACTTTCGGTGCATTTGAACCGTAAAGATTTGCTAGGTAATGGCCTTCCTTGCTATCCAAGCCACGTGAAACTCCAAGTTGCGCAAAGGCTTCGATTTCTGAGTCCACATTTGCTGGATTCAATTCTCCACCTGAAACAGGGTAAGTCTTCGAGTTGATGAGTTTAAAGCTACGGTCAAATTCTGCTTTGAGGATATCAACCACGCGCTCCATAGCTCCTTCAGCCATCTTACGGTAGTCTGTGATTTTACCACCAGCAAGAGTCAAGAGACCATTATCATCACGGTCCAAGCTAGACCCACGAGAAACTGCAGATGGATCCAAATGTTTCTCAGATGTGCTACTTTCAAGCTTGCTGACAGCAGACTCAACATCTTCACGTGTTTTTTCTTTGGAGAGATAAGATTCAACAGTCGCAATCAAGTTGTCAAAGCTTTCATCACTGATGGTACCGTTATTTCCACCATTATAGTCAGAGGCACTGTTCCCTGCAATCAATGGACGAAGACCTGCCCAGCTACTTTCAATGTCAGCAACTGTAATATTCGCTTCTGGGAAGCGGTTGTTGACAATACCAAGTAGGTAATCTACATCTTCTTGAGTTACTTTTGGATGCTCCAAATCACCTGTATAGTCTGTATCAGTTGTACCAAAGTAGGTCTTGTTTTCACGTGGGAGAACAAAGACCATACGACCGTCACCCAAACCTGTGTCAAAGTAAACTGGCTGTGAAACCTTGATTTTGCTTGAATCCACTACCAAGTGAACTCCCTTAGTTGGGCGCATTTGTGAGAATTGCGTTCCCTTATTAGACAAATTACGTACTTTATCACTCCAAGGACCTGTTGTATTAATAACCAGACGGGCCTTGATTTCAAATACTTGGTCTGTCAAGAGATCACGAGCTACAACACCTGTAATCTTGCCACTTTCGTCAAAGAGGAAGCCTTCTGCCTTCACGTGGTTGGCAATGAGGGCACCGTCTTGGTTGGCACGTTTGATGTTTTCAATCACGAGACGCGCATCGTTGTTACGGAAGTCAAGATACACTCCACCTCCTACCAAGCCTTCTTTCTTCAAGTTTGGCTGGCGTTCCAAGACTTGATTCTTACTCAAAACCTTGTTAGCAGCTGGTGTATTGTTGACACCTGCCAAGAGGTCGTACAAGTCCATGGCTACTTTAAGACGGAAGAGGCTAAAGGTCGCTCCATCTTCATCGTAAACTGGTAAGAGCATTGGGTCTGGTTTTGGAATGTGTGGAGCAATTTGTTGTACTACTGCACGTTCTGAAACCGTATCTGATACTACTTCTACGTCGAATTGTTTGAGGTAGCGAAGACCGCCGTGAACCAATTTTGTTGAACGGCTGGATGTTCCTTCTGCGAAGTCCTGCATTTCAATCAAACCGGTCTCAAGACCGCTAGCTGCCGCCTGCAAGGCTACACCAGCCCCTGTGATTCCTCCCCCGATAATCAAGAGATCCAGGGTGCGTTCCTGCATTTTTTTAATTGACCATTCACGTGTTTTCTTTGAAAATTCCATATTTACACACCTTCTAAATAAATCGCTTTATTCTGCCAGTATTAGTCGTCTACTTCCGCAAAGACTTGCGTTGCTTTCACAGCCTTCTTCCAGCCCTTGTAGAGTTGTTCCTTGCGCGATTCGTTCATCGATGGTTCAAAGAGTTCTCCTGTCTCGTTCAAAAGTTTCAACTCATCCAAGTTTTTCCAGTAACCTACTGACAAACCTGCTAGGAAGGCTGCTCCTAGAGCTGTTGTTTCCAAGTTTTTAGCGCGTGCAATGTCAATGCCTAAAATATCAGCTTGGAACTGCATGAGGAAGTTATTCATGGCTGCACCTCCATCCACTTTCAATACTTGAATAGCTGTTTGAGCATCCACCTGCATTGTGTCAATAATATCACGTACTTGATAAGCAATTGATTGAAGAGTTGCCTTGATAAAGTCTTCTTTGCTTGTTCCACGAGTCAAACCAAAGACAGAACCGCGAGCATTTTGGTTCCAGTATGGTGCTCCTAGTCCTGTAAAGGCTGGAACGACATAAACTTCATCATCATTGTGAGAATCACGAGCATATTTTTCAGATTCTGGTGAATTTTCAACCATGCGAAGACCATCACGAAGCCACTGAATAGCACTTCCTGCGATGAAGATAGAACCTTCCAAGGCATAATAAACCTTACCGTTGATTCCGTAACCAATGGTTGTCAAGAGGTTGTTTTCAGACAACTGCATTTCTTCACCAGTATTCATGATGATGAAAGATCCTGTTCCATAAGTATTCTTGACCATACCAGGTTCAAAGGCCAACTGTCCAAAGAGGGCTGCTTGTTGGTCCCCAGCCATACCTGAAATTGGGACTTGTCCGCCGTAGAAATGGAATGGCGCTGTCTGACCGTAGATTTCAGAGTTAGAACGAACTTCTGGCAGCATAGCCTTAGGAATGTTGAGAATTTCCAAAATCTCATCATCCCATTTGAGTTCTTTAATGTTATAAAGCATGGTACGAGCTGCATTTGAGTAATCCGTCACGTGAGCCGCACCGTCAGTCAATTTCCAAACCAACCAAGTATCGATAGTACCAAAGAGCAATTCCCCTTTTTCTGCTCGCTCTTGAGCGCCCTCTACATGATCCAAAATCCAACGAACCTTGGTAGCAGAGAAATAAGCATCAATAATCAAACCAGTCTTTTCATGGAATTTTTCCACATAACCTTGGCTTTTCAGCTGTTCAGCCAGAGGAGCTGTCTGACGTGATTGCCAAACGATAGCATTGTAGATAGGAAGTCCTGTTTTCTTATCCCAGACGACCGTTGTTTCACGTTGGTTGGTAATCCCGATTGCCTCAATCTGACTTGGTTTCACACCACTTTCGATGAAAGCTCCAGCAATAACAGACTGGACGGAATTCCAAATTTCATTGGCATTGTGCTCTACCCAACCTGCCTGAGGGAAAATCTGGGTAAACTCTTTTTGACTCGAGCTAACCTTTTCCCCTTTTTTGTTGAAAATGATGGCACGAGAACTTGTAGTTCCCTGGTCAATGGCCATAATGTATTTTTCTTGTGACATGTGCTGTCCTCCTGATAAAGATCTTGAGGTGTTTCCTCTTTACACTTACTAGTATACAAAATAAAGCGCTTTCTTGTTTATCAACTTTTTTTAATTTTTAAAAAAATGTGAGGAGATTGTGTGAATTTCACAAAAAGACCTGGAATAACCAAGCCTTTTAAGTGAATAATAACTGACGAATCGCTACCAAATCCTCCATATCCAAGTCGTTTTTTAAATAATAGACTGGTGTCTGTTCCTTCTTATGAATCGGATTATTGGTAACCAGCAAATCATAATGCCGACTAGGGTCATAAGCTTCAATGGTAATAAAACGATTGTATTCCAAATACCGTTTTAAAATGGCTACCATCCTTGAAAAGACAAGAAAACCAGATGTCAAATCCAGACCAATCCGCATATGCTGACCACCATTTTCAGCCATATATTCGATTAACTGAAGCCATTCCCAGAGAATTTTCTTATCCAAATCCGTCCCCTGCTGAAAGGCAGGTAGAACATGAAAAATCTCCTCTGCTGTTTCTTTAAAATCATGTTCCATCAGCAAATAAGGATGACGATTCTCTAACTGATACTTGTAGCGATCCTGTAAAATATAGCCCTTATAGAGATAGACTTGAGCACAAAGCTGACTGAGTTCATAGGTGACATGGTCCTCTGTATAATCACCCAGCAACTCCTCCTTCTTCATTTCTTGAATCAATTGCGTCAGCAAATCTACCAACTGCCCTCCAAAACCAAGGATATACTCCATAGTATGAAGAGGAAGAATGCGATGAGATAGGAGGAAAGAGAAGAAAATCATCATCTCACCATCTTCAGTCCCTAGAGGAATATGTTGCCCAGCAAAAAAAGACGAGGTCTTTCTCAGCAAACGAAGGTAGAAAATATTGTCAAAATACCCTCGCATTTTCTCTTCTATCACTTGAAACTGACAGGCATTAACCCGAAGACGTTGTTGACTGATGTGAGCCCAGAGGACCAAGTCTAACTTCTGCCCCGAAGACAAGCTTGCACCGCAGATTTCTTCTAAAGTGGCAATCTCCTGTTTTCTCTCTGGTTTCTGCATATGACCTTCCCACTCCTGACTGGACCAGACCTTGCGGAAAAGACAGAAATAGAAATAGCGAATCTGATGTTCTGGGCCTCGCCAACGTCCATTTTGGATGGATAAGTCAAATTCTGACAAAATCTTATTTAAACCAGCCAAATGACGACCAAGCGTAGCCTCGCTAATCACCAATTCTTGAGCCAGCTGATGGGCTAAAAACTGTTGGTGGTAGAGAAGATAAACCAAAATCTGGTATTTAACAGCATTCTCCAAAAACAAGCTCCGGATATCTCTCCCCTTGGTAGCTGCACCGATTGACAGACACAGATTTTCATCTTCTAAGTGAATAGTCAGCTCTAAGCCACTATCCAAAGCCTTGTCATTGAGCAGGGTGACATATTTGGTTAGGGTTGCTTTTGAAAATCCTGTTTCCTCCATTACAGCCTTGACGGTCGTCTGAGACTCTTGTAATAGGAAGGAAAGGATCGAAAATTGGCCAGATTCGGCCTTTTCCATCAAATCTCCTAAATACATTTGTTACCCCTTTCATTTTCTATCTTAAGCATAGCATAAATCTTAGAAATGCTGAAATAATCTGTTTCTCTTTTTATTTTCATGCTGATTCCCTGATCCATTATCCTGAAAATCAGCAAACACACGGCTCCCCCTTTGGGCATTTTTATGCTAAAATAGTAGCTATGGATAAAATTATTAAAACTATATCAGAAAGCGGTGCCTTTCGTGCTTTTGTCCTTGATAGCACAGAAACCGTCCGCACTGCTCAAGAAAAACACCAAACCCAAGCTAGCTCAACTGTAGCACTTGGTCGAACTCTTATCGCCAGCCAGATTCTCGCAGCCAATGAAAAAGGAAATACCAAACTAACAGTGAAGGTACTGGGCTCTAGCTCTCTAGGTGCTATCATCACCGTCGCTGATACCAAAGGGAACGTCAAAGGCTACGTTCAAAATCCTGGTGTTGACATCAAAAAGACTGCAACTGGTGAAGTCCTAGTCGGACCTTTTGTTGGAAATGGTCAATTCCTCGTTATCACAGACTACGGTACTGGAAATCCTTACAACTCTATGACTCCCCTTATCTCTGGAGAAATTGGTGAAGACCTTGCCTTTTACCTGACTGAAAGCCAACAAACACCTTCTGCAGTCGGCCTCAATGTCCTTTTGGACGAAGAAGACAAGGTTAAGGTTGCTGGTGGTTTCCTAGTTCAAGTCTTGCCGGGAGCCAAGGAAGAAGAGATTGCCCGTTTTGAGAAACGCATCCAAGAAATGCCAGCTATCTCGACCCTTCTCGAAAGTGAAGACCATATCGAAGCCCTTCTCAAGGCTATCTACGGTGACGAGGCCTACAAGCGTCTTTCTGAAGAAGAAATCCGTTTCCAATGTGACTGTAGCCATGAGCGCTTTATGAACGCTCTTGCAAGCCTTCCAAGCTCAGACTTGCAGGAAATGAAAGAGGAAGACCACGGGGCAGAAATCACTTGTCAATTCTGCCAAACAACTTACAACTTTGATGAAAACGACCTGGAGGAACTCATTCGTGACAAATCTTAATACACCTTTTATGATTGGCAATGTTGAGATTCCCAATCGTACCGTTTTAGCACCTATGGCAGGTGTCACCAACTCAGCCTTTCGCACCATCGCAAAAGAGCTCGGAGCTGGGCTCGTTGTCATGGAAATGGTCTCTGACAAGGGAATCCAATACAACAACGAAAAAACCCTACACATGCTTCATATCGATGAGGGAGAAAACCCAGTTTCTATCCAACTTTTTGGAAGCGATGAAGACAGCCTAGCACGCGCAGCAGAATTTATCCAAGAAAACACTAAGACCGATATCGTCGATATCAACATGGGCTGCCCAGTTAACAAAATCGTGAAGAACGAAGCTGGCGCTATGTGGCTCAAGGATCCAGACAAGATTTACTCGATCATCAACAAGGTTCAATCTGTCCTTGATATTCCACTTACTGTCAAAATGCGTACCGGCTGGGCCGATCCATCTCTGGCAGTTGAAAATGCCCTCGCTGCTGAAGCAGCAGGTGTTTCTGCCCTCGCCATGCATGGCCGTACCCGTGAACAAATGTATACAGGTCACGCAGACCTTGAGACCCTTCACAAGGTCGCTCAAGCTTTGACCAAGATTCCATTTATCGCCAACGGTGACATCCGTACGGTTCAAGAAGCCAAACAACGCATCGAAGAAGTTGGTGCTGACGCAGTTATGATTGGCCGCGCTGCCATGGGAAATCCCTACCTCTTCAACCAAATCAACCATTACTTTGAAACAGGAGAAATCCTACCTGATTTGACTTTTGAGGACAAGATGAAAATCGCCTACGAGCACTTGAAACGCTTGATTAACCTCAAAGGGGAAAACGTCGCAGTTCGTGAATTCCGAGGACTCGCTCCTCACTACCTCCGTGGAACATCTGGTGCTGCCAAACTCCGTGGAGCCATTTCACAAGCTAGCACCCTAGCAGAGATTGAAGCCCTCTTGCAATTGGATAAGGCTTAAAAGACAAAAACCCGTAACTATCTTAAAGGTTACGGGTTTTTGACTGTAAAAATTCAAATACTAAGGGTTATTATTGACTCAAAGCAACACTGGAAACCTTGCCATCCGCTCCTGTTGTAATTTGGATGATTTTTCCTCCACCAATTTTGGCATTATACTTGCCATCATCAAGAGTATAAGAGTAGCCTCTGATAGAGTAGTTTTCTTTCTTTCCATCAGCAGATTCTACTGTGAATTGACCTCCTGATGAAACTGTGATGGTTTCGCCATTTGCTCCCTTCCAATTGCCCGCTGCAGCTGAGAAATCACCATCTACCATGGTTAAAACACCCTTGTAGCGTTTATTTTGCTCTGCTTGTTTGTCTTGAAGTTTGCGGTCAGTTGTAGGATCATAGCTTGATTGGTTAGACTGGGATTGAGGAGCCTGTTGAGTTGAAGGAGCCTGAGCAGGAGTTTGTTGACTAGCTGCCTGTTGATTAGACACTTCTTGACCTTGTCTTTGCTCTGGTGCAGGTGCCACTTGTGATGGCCTTGCAGTTGCTGAAGATTGATCAGTAGATGCCTTGGCCTTTTCAGATGAAGCTGAAGTTGAGGACTTCTGAGTCTTGCTTTCTTTGCTAGAAGAGGCTGCTTTAGAGCTTGATGACTGGCTTATCTTAGCAGAACTGCTTGCTTGAGTTGTTTCCTTTTTATTTCCACAAGCTCCCAGTAGCAAGGTAGAAGCCAATACAGTTGCTACCATCAATTTGATATAGGTTTTCTTTTTCATTTTTCTACTCCTTTGTAATATTTTAGAAATATAAAGAAATCTTTTTGTAATGGAATTGTAACATTTAGATTTAAATATGTCAATAATTTATTTAAACTATTTTAAAAATCTCACATAATTTAAACACCTTTACTCCTCCTACTCTGCTATTCGTAATCTAATAGAAAAAACAGAGAAAAATTCCTATTTTGTTTAAAATTTTTTAAATCGCTCTTATTTAATCGCTTACATATTTAGCTGCAAAGGAATATAATAACAGTGAAATAGAATATAGGAAGTGCACTCTTATACTAAATAAGTATTTCAAGTATCTTCCTTGGTTGATTTTGGGAGCAATTGGTTCCTATAAATCCGCAACTCACTATGGCAAAACTTCGTTTGATATCTTCTATCTGACCACAGTCTTTATGATTTTCTATATAGCTTTGTTATTCCTACACGAAAAATATCTCAAGTATCGATACAAAGACTTTTTACTCACATGTTGAGCAATTCTAAGAAAGATAACTATCCCTAAAAACAGTCGCAACAGCAAAGCAAACTAATAAAGGCAAACAAAGAGGTCAGGAACTTTATCCCGACCTCGTTTTTTATTTCAATCGATAGGTTTTTCTTGGTTTCTTTTTAGACACTCGTTTGAGTCCAACTTCTTCTACATATTCTCCGTATTTTACGAGAAAGTTATTGCTGACGATTGGACGACCGGGGTTGATGAGATTGACCAGTTCAGTCCCTTCATAGACAGTGAACTCCTCCTCCAGCAGATAAAGGAAGGTCGGATTCCAGTCGAGACGGCCTTGGATTCGTTTGATAGACTCTTGAATAATGGCATAATGGTCAAAAGCGAAGGCTTGTTCCTCCAACTCCACTCCCTCTAGGTAGCATTTGCCTGTCTGAAAATCGACATCTACAAAAAACACATCCTTGGCATCGTCTCCTGCTTGAACAAGTTCTAATGCACGACTAGGCAAATAAACCAAGTGGGCAATGGTCACTGTCCAGCCCCGTGGATCACGGCCGGGAGTCGATACGGTCATCAATTGCTCAATTTTTTCCAAAGGAAGATCGAGATTGACTTCTTCTCTCACCTCACGCTGACAGGCATGCGCAGCATCTTCGCCCTTGTCCATAAATCCTCCAACCAGAGCCAAACAATTTTGATAAGGGTGAGCCTTGCGGCGAATTAATAAGAGCTTGATTTTTCCTTCAACAAAGCAGTAGGCTACCATATCCACCGTCACACTTGGTTTTTCGTATTGAGGGAGTTCCTGCTTGTAGTACCAATCTAAAAACTCCTCCTGACTTGCATGAATTTCAAAATATTCTTTTTCCATCCCTGCTGGAATCATCGTGTCCGTCATTTTATGCCTCCTTACGAACTGCCTTGGTCCATTGGTACCAACCTACTAGACTATTGAGAGTGTAAACCCAGTACATCCCTTGGATGTGGATATTTTCACCCCACCAGAGATAAATACTAAAGAGATTGGTTGCAATCCAGAAAATCCATTGCTCACGATAGAGACGGGTCATCAAGAGCTGACCGACACCATTGGTCGCATCGGTAACACTATCACGGAAAGGGCGAGCACTATGGATACTTTGATAAGCCAAGCCCATACCAATCCAAATGATAGCAGTCAAGGCCAAGTACTTGAGCCAATCAAAAATAGATAATTTCTTAGCTTCAAAATGAGATTCTTCTGCTTTTCCTTGGTCATTAATACGGTTGGACAGCCAAGCATAGAGGCCAATCGGCTGCATGACAAAGAAGTAAACGGTCGTCAAGACTTCGCCATAAAAAGTCGCATCCATGGCCAAAATCAAATAGATAGCAGAGTTAATAGCCCCAAAGAGATAATTGCTTGCACGACCTTCTGCTACCAAGATAACACAGACAATCCCAGTCCAAGATACAAACAAGCTTAACCAATCATGACTATCTATATTTTGAGTGAATTCCAAGATAAAGGGAACACTTGACAAGGCGATGAGATACAACCACTGGAAGAGGCTACGACCGACAAAGAGATCTTTCCAGAGCAAGTGCATGATTCCTGCAAAACCGATTTTGCGAGCTTCTGCATGAACATTTTTAAAGTTTTCGATAAATTGTGTGATTTTTTCAGTTAGTTTTTTCATATGTTTCTCCTAATCTGCTTGGTAAATGGTATCAATAGCCACTTTTGCTGCTTCATAATTTCCTAGATAATCCTCAGCTAGATAAACTAGTGGAATGTTTGCTAAGTAGCGCTCCCTCATCTGGTCCAAATGCTGGGAAAAACTATGACGAATATGGTCTTCTGCCATAGTCATATCTCTAAATCCGTCATTGACATAGGAGCCAATAGGTTGCACAAAGAAAATCAAGTCCCATTTTTCCTTAGCCAAGATCGAGGCAAAGAGATTATCAAAAGTCTCTCCCGATAAGTCCCCTTGATCCTCTGACTCCATGTAATAATCATAGTAGCCCTTGGTTACTAAGGAGTTGGTGTCTGCTATCACCAGTCCCCTATTGGCATTACTGTCAATTAACTTAGAGGTCTGGTCATACTGCCACAACAGGAGATAATAGTAATCCTTTGGAGTCAATTCATCGTCGCGGACATTGTTTTTGATCTGGTACTCACGTGCATATTCCAAGCTGACTGGTGCATCGTAATACCTAGCCAAATCCTTTGCCAGAGTGGTCTTCCCATTGCTAGCACTTCCCATAATCAACACTTTCTTTGTAAACTGACGTCGGAAGGGTTGAGCAATATATTTCCAATATTTGCTTGGGTTTTCTCGAATCATAGTCTCTGAGATACCAAACTTTCTTTCTTGCAAGACAGTCTCAAAGCCACGATTTGATAATTCTTGCTGATAGTCTGCTTCTCCCACAAAGAAGATCAGTTCTTGTTGGGTTTCATCATAAGAAATCTCCGCTAACATTTTGTCCAACCACTCCTGCCAACCCATAGGGTAACGGGGAAGATTGGTCTCATCTAACTTACAAACCGAGGTCAACTCGTCATCACCAAAGGCCTCTCGGATATATCGAAATCTTTTTTGAAGCGTTAAACCTACCTGCTCCCCTCTATCTCCCTCATAGCCTGAAACGACAACCCAGACCTGGTCACACTGCCGCTTGGCTCGCTGGATCAGATCGATATGACCCTGATGAAGCGGAGCAAATGTCCCAAATATCACTGCTGTTTTCTTTTTCATAAACGCATTGCCTTTTTATAGTTTTTGATATTTTTATTATCTATGTTTTTATTATAAACTATATTTTTGTTTTGTCAATAGTTTTTATCATTTTTATAAAAACATTGCGAAAAAGAGAACCAAGTGAAAGTTCTATAATGAAG
>NZ_VMKU01000041.1:0-15913 GCF_013276315.1 Streptococcus sp. 2741
ACCCCTATGCCTCTTGGGAGATTGAACCCTATTTCTCCAAACACCGCACCTATAAATGGCCGAAACGAGTACTTGTTAATGAGACTTTGTACGTCACTAAAACAGGTTGTCAATGGCGCATGCTCCCTCACGACTTTCCTCTTTACTTAACGGTATGGAGTTTCTTTCGTCGTTCTATGACGACAGGTTGGTTCCAGGTCAATGGCAGATGGTACTACGCGCTTATAGCTCAGGTGCCTTGGCAGTGAATACGACTGTAAATGGCTATTCTGTCAACTATAATGGCGAATGGGTTCAATAATGAAAGAAGCGATTGTGAATGGAAACAATCGCTTTTTTTGTGAAAATATAATAAAATAGATAGGAAAGAATTAATACTTGTATGAAAAATAAGACGTTTTTCGTCTAGTAAAAGGAAAAAATGACAAAAAAAGTTGGTGTCGGTCAGGCACATAGTAAGATAATTTTAATAGGGGAACATGCGGTCGTTTACGGTTATCCTGCCATTTCCCTGCCTCTTTTGGAGGTGGAGGTGACCTGTAAGGTAGTTCCTGCAGAGAGTCCTTGGCGCCTTTATGAGGAGGATACCTTGTCCATGGCGGTTTATGCCTCACTGGAGTATTTGGATATCACAGAAGCCTGCATTCGTTGTGAGATTGACTCGGCTATCCCTGAGAAACGGGGGATGGGTTCGTCAGCGGCTATCAGCATAGCGGCCATTCGTGCGGTATTTGACTACTATCAGGCCGATCTGCCTCATGATGTACTAGAAATCTTGGTCAATCGAGCTGAAATGATTGCCCATATGAATCCTAGTGGTTTGGATGCTAAGACCTGTCTCAGTGACCAACCTATTCGCTTTATCAAGAACGTAGGATTTACAGAACTTGAGATGGATTTATCCGCCTATTTGGTGATTGCCGATACGGGTGTTTATGGTCATACTCGTGAAGCCATCCAAGTGGTTCAAAATAAGGGCAAGGATGCCCTACCATTTTTGCATGCCTTGGGAGAATTGACCCAGCAGGCAGAGGATGCGATTTCACAAAAAGATGCTGAAGAACTGGGACAAATCCTCAGTCAAGCGCATTTACATTTAAAAGAAATTGGGGTCAGTAGCCCTGAGGCAGACCATCTGGTTGAAACGGCTCTTAGCCATGGTGCTCTGGGTGCCAAGATGAGCGGTGGTGGGCTAGGAGGCTGTATTATAGCCTTGGCAGATAATTTGACACACGCACAAGAATTAGCAGAAAGATTAGAAGAGAAAGGAGCTGTTCAGACATGGATAGAGAGCCTGTAACAGTACGTTCCTACGCAAATATTGCTATTATCAAATATTGGGGAAAGAAAAAAGAAAAAGAGATAGTGCCTGCTACTAGCAGTATTTCTCTAACTTTGGAAAATATGTATACAGAGACGACCTTGTCGCCTTTACCAGCCAATGTAACAGCTGACGAATTTTACATCAATGCTCAGCTACAAAATGAGGTCGAGCATGCCAAGATGAGTAAGATTATTGACCGTTATCGTCCAGCTGGTGAGGGCTTTGTCCGTATCGATACTCAAAATAATATGCCTACGGCAGCGGGTCTGTCCTCAAGTTCTAGTGGTTTGTCCGCCCTGGTCAAGGCTTGTAATGCTTATTTCCAGCTTGGTTTGTCTCGGAGTCAGTTGGCACAGGAGGCTAAGTTTGCCTCAGGTTCTTCTTCTCGGAGTTTTTATGGACCACTAGGTGCCTGGGACAAGGATAGTGGGGGAATTTACCCTGTAGAGACAAACTTGAAACTAGCTATGATCATGTTGGTGCTAGAGGACAAGAAAAAACCAATCTCTAGCCGTGACGGGATGAAACTTTGTGTGGAGACTTCGACGACTTTTGACGACTGGGTTCGTCAGTCTGAGAAGGACTATCAGGATATGCTGATTTATCTCAAGGAAAATGACTTTGCCAAGATTGGAGAATTAACGGAGAAAAATGCTCTTGCTATGCACGCTACGACAAAAACAGCATCACCAGCCTTTTCTTATCTGACCGATTCATCTTATGAAGCGATGGACTTTGTTCGTCAACTTCGCGAGCAAGGAGAGGCCTGCTACTTTACTATGGATGCCGGTCCTAATGTCAAAGTTCTTTGTCAAGAGAAAGACTTGGAGCATTTATCAAAAATCTTCGGTCAACGTTACCGCTTGATTGTGTCAAAAACAAAGGATTTGAGTCAAGATGATTGCTGTTAAAACTTGTGGAAAGCTCTATTGGGCAGGTGAATATGCTATTTTAGAGCCCGGACAGTTGGCCTTGATAAAGGCCATTCCCATCTATATGAAGGGCGATATTGCTTTTTCTGACAGCTACCGTATTTATTCAGATCTGTTTGATTTCGCAGTAGATTTGGCGCCAAATTCTGACTACAGCTTGATTCAAGAAACGATTGCTTTAGTGGAAGATTTCCTGACTTATCGAGGTCAAACTTTAAGACATTTTTCTCTAGAAATTCGAGGAAAAATGGAACGGGAAGGGAAAAAGTTTGGTCTAGGTTCTAGCGGTAGCGTCGTTGTTTTGGTCATCAAGGCTCTGCTAGCTCTGTATAAGCTTTCGGTTGATCAGGAGCTTTTGTTCAAGCTGGCTAGCGCTGTCTTGCTCAAGCGCGGAGACAATGGGTCTATGGGGGACCTTGCCTGTATTGTGGCAGAGGATTTGGTTCTTTACCAGTCATTTGATCGCCAGCAGGTAGCAGCTTGGTTGAAAGAAGAAAATTTGGCGACTGTTTTAGAGCGTGATTGGGACTTTTCAATTTCACAAGTGAAACCAACTTTAGAATGTGATTTCCTAGTGGGATGGACCAAGGAAGTGGCTGTATCTAGTGATATGGTTCAACAAATCAAGCAAAATATCAATCAGAATTTTTTAAGTTCCTCAAAAGAAACAGTGGCTTCTCTGGTAGAAGCCTTGGAGCAGGGGAAATCCGAAAAAGTTATTGAGCAGGTGGAAACAGCCAGCAATCTCTTAGAAGGCTTGAGCGCAGATATTTATACGCCTTCGCTTAGACAGCTGAAAGAAGCCAGTCAAGATTTGCAAGCCGTTGCCAAAAGCAGTGGCGCTGGTGGTGGTGATTGTGGTATTGCCTTGAGTTTTGATGAGCAATCAACTGAAACCCTAAAAAACCGTTGGGCCGATCTGGGGATTGAGCTCTTATACCAAGAAAGGATAGGACATGACGACAAATCGTAAGGATGAGCACATCCGCTATGCCCTTGAGCAGAAAAGTTCCTATAATAGCTTTGATGAGGTGGAGCTGCTTCATTCTTCCTTGCCTCTTTACAATCTGGATGAAATCGATCTGTCGACAGAGTTTGCTGGTCGAAAGTGGGATTTTCCTTTTTATATCAATGCCATGACAGGTGGGAGTGAAAAAGGTAAAGAAATCAATCAAAAGTTGGCTCAAGTGGCAGAAGCCTGTGGTATTTTATTTGTAACGGGTTCTTATAGCGCAGCACTCAAAGATCCAGCAGATGACTCTTTTTCTGTCAAGTCTAGTCATCCCAATCTCCTCCTTGGAACCAATATTGGATTGGACAAGCCTGTCGAGTTAGGCCTTCAGACTGTAGAAGAGATGCATCCTCTTCTCCTGCAAGTGCATGTCAATGTCATGCAGGAATTGCTTATGCCTGAGGGAGAAAGGAAGTTCAGAAGCTGGCAATCGCATCTGGCAGACTATAGCCAGCAAATTCCTGTTCCTATTGTTCTCAAGGAAGTGGGCTTTGGAATGGATGCCAAGACCATCGAGAGAGCCTATGAACTGGGTGTTCGTACAGTGGATTTATCAGGTCGTGGTGGCACCAGCTTTGCCTATATCGAAAACCGTCGCAGTGGCCAGCGTGATTACCTCAATCAATGGGGACAGTCTACCGTGCAGGCCCTACTCAACGCCCAAGAATGGAAAGACAAGGTCGAACTCTTGGTTAGTGGAGGCGTTCGGAATCCGCTGGATATGATTAAGTGTTTGGTCTTTGGTGCCAAAGCTGTAGGACTGTCACGAACAGTTCTGGAATTGGTTGAAACCTATTCAGTTGAAGAAGTGATTGGTATTGTTCAAGGCTGGAAAGACGATCTGCGTTTGATTATGTGTGCTCTTAATTGTGCCACCATAGCAGATTTGCAAAAAGTAGACTATCTTCTTTATGGAAAATTAAAAGAAGCAAAGGATCAGATGAAAAAGGCGTGACCACCGCCTTTTTTCCATCCTCAGACTGAGGTGACTTTTTTGAAGTGTGATAAAATAGAAAGGAGAGGATCAACCTATGAGAAAATTTAAAATCTTTTTATTTATCGAAGCCTGTCTTTTGACGGGAGCTCTGATTTTGATGGTTTCAGAGCATTTTTCACGTTTTCTGCTGATTTTATTCCTCTTTTTGCTTTTGATTCGCTATTACACTGGTAAAGAGGGCAATAATCTTCTTTTAGTGGTGGCAAGCATTCTCTTCTTTTTCATCGTCATGCTCAATCCTTTTGTGATTCTAGCTATTTTTGTTGCGGTCATCTATAGTCTCTTTCTTCTTTACCCGATGATGAACCAGGAAAAAGAGCAGACAAATTTGGTTTTTGAAGAGGTTGTGACGGTTAAGAAGGAGAAAAATCGTTGGTTTGGCAATCTCCATCATTTTTCAAGTTATCAAACTTGCCAGTTTGATGATATCAATCTCTTTCGTCTCATGGGCAAGGACACCATTCATCTGGAGAGGGTGATTCTAACCAATCATGACAATGTCATTATCCTCAGAAAGATGGTAGGAACGACCAAAATCATTGTACCTGTAGATGTGGAAGTCAGCCTTAGCGTTAACTGTCTCTATGGGGATTTGAATTTTTTCAATCAGCCCAAGCGAGCCCTTCGCAATGAACACTATCATCAAGAAACAAGAGACTATCTCAAGAGTAACAAGAGTGTCAAGATTTTCTTGACTACTATGATTGGGGATGTGGAGGTGGTCAGAGGATGAAAAAACAAGCCTATGTAATCATTGTTCTCACCTCCATCTTATTTGTCTTGTTTTTCTCCCACAGCTTGATGGAAATCCTTGATTTTGACTGGTCTATTTTCTTGCATGATGTCGAAAAAACAGAAAAATTTGTCTTTTTGTTGTTGGTGTTCAGCATGTCCATGACCTGTCTCTTAGCCCTATTTTGGCGAGGTATTGAAGAGCTTTCTCTAAGAAAAATGCAGGCTAATCTCAAGCGTTTATTGGCAGGGCAAGAAGTGGTTCAAGTTGCAGATCCAGATTTGGATGTCAGTTTCAAGTCCTTGTCAGGTAAACTTAACCTTTTGACAGAAGCTCTTCAAAAGGCTGAAAATCACAGCCTTGCTCAGGAAGAGGAAATCATCGAGAAAGAACGGAAGCGAATTGCTCGGGATTTGCACGATACCGTCAGTCAGGAGTTGTTTGCGGCTCACATGATTTTGTCAGGTGTCAGTCAACAGGCTTTGAAATTGGATAGAGAAAAGATGCAGATCCAGTTGCAGAGTGTCACAGCTATTGTAGAAACTGCCCAGAAGGATTTACGGGTCTTGCTCTTGCATTTGCGACCAGTTGAGCTGGAGCAGAAGAGTCTGGTTGAAGGAATTCAAATCCTTTTAAAAGAGCTTGAGGATAAGAGTGATCTCAAGGTTAGTTTCAAGCAAAATGTGACGAAATTGCCTAAAAAAATCGAGGAGCATATCTTCCGTATTCTGCAAGAGTTGATCAGCAATACCCTTCGCCATGCCCAGGCATCTTGTCTGGATGTCTATCTCTATCAGACAGATGTTGAATTGCAGCTGAAGGTGGTGGACAATGGGATTGGTTTCCAGTTAGGGAGTTTAGACGACCTGAGTTATGGACTACGCAATATCAAGGAGCGGGTTGAAGATATGGCAGGGACGGTTCAGTTATTGACAGCTCCCAAGCAAGGACTGGCAGTTGATATTCGTATTCCCCTGCTCGATAAGGAATGATAAAGGAGTAAAGATGAAAATTTTACTAGTAGATGACCATGAAATGGTCCGATTGGGCTTGAAAAGCTACTTTGATCTCCAAGATGATGTAGAAGTTGTGGGCGAGGCGGCAAACGGGTCTCAAGGTATTGACTTGGCCTTGAAATTGCGTCCGAATGTCATTGTCATGGATATTGTCATGCCTGAGATGAATGGAATTGACGCGACCTTGGCCATCCTTAAAGAATGGCCTGAAGCCAAGATTTTAATTGTGACTTCTTACTTGGACAATGAAAAAATCATGCCTGTCTTAGATGCAGGTGCTCGTGGCTATATGCTCAAGACTTCTAGTGCCGACGAACTGCTCCATGCTGTCCGTAAGGTGGCTGCTGGGGAGTTGGCCATTGAGCAAGAGGTCAGCAAAAAAGTCGAATACCACCGCAATCACATAGAACTACATGAGGACCTGACTGCGCGTGAGCGAGATGTTCTCCAACTCATCGCCAAGGGCTACGAAAATCAGCGTATCGCTGATGAACTTTTTATCTCTCTCAAGACGGTCAAGACCCATGTGTCCAATATCCTTGCCAAACTTGAAGTCAGCGATCGCACCCAGGCGGCTGTCTATGCCTTTCAGCACCATTTGGTGGGGCATGAAGAGTTTTAGATGAGTTTAGCAGATTTACTTGAGGAGCTAGAAGCAGCAAAAGACTCTAAAAAGCAAGACCCATGGAAGCCCATATGCGCCATCAATTTTCTTTTCTAGGTATTGCGGTGCCTGAAAGAAATAAACTCTATAAAAATATTTTCCAGAAGCGAAAAAACAAAGATTATCGATTGGGATTTTGCAGATACTTGCTGGGAAAAAGAATCTAGAGAATACCAGTATGTGGCTGCTAACTATTTGAAAGCAATGCAGTCTTATTTAAAGGACAGCGATTTGCCTAAGCTAGAGCAGTTGGTTGTTACCAAGTCTTGGTGGGATACGGTGGATATCCTAGATCGAGTAGTAGGGAGTTTGGTGTATGAGAAGCAGGAACTGGAAAAAATAATCCTCCAATGGAGCCTGTCAGACAATATCTGGTTGAGACGCGTCGCTATTGACCACCAGTTATTAAGAAAAGAGAAGACCAATACTCAATTAATGGAAAAGATTCTCCTTCATAACTTGAACCAAACAGAATTTTTTACCAATAAAGCCATTGGCTGGACTCTGCGAGACTACTCCAAAACGAATCCAACTTGGGTAACATGCTTTATTGAGAAAAACAAGGAAAGAATGGCTGAACTTAGTATCAAAGAAGCAAGCAAGTACCTCTATCGTGATTGAAAAGCGCAGTCATTAATTGAAAAGTTTACCTGTTTATGTGATAATGGAGGGTATTTACAGAAGGTGGTAGATTTCTTGATTCTATAGTAGATTGAGAAATTTAGAATAGTATGCTATAATCACATTAGGAGGATAAAAATAATGAAGAAAACGTTTTATAAAAAATTGGGTATTTCAATTATTGCGAGTACTTTATTGGCTAGCCAGTTGTCGACAGTATCTGCTTTGACTGTTATTTCTAGTACAGGTGAAGAATATGAGGTGAGTGAAACATTACAGGAAAGTCCAGAAACTAATAATTTTTCACTTCCTGAGATTTCGCCAACATATGGTTCATATTACCAAAATCAATCAGAAGTAATTATCGGTAATGATGATTTGGTTAAAATTGATAATACTCTACAATATCCGTATTCAACTTCAGCTATGGTTTTGTCTGAGTACAATGGTGTAGCCAATGGAACGAATATAGAAGGAAGAGGAAGCGCGAATTTTATTAAAGATAATGTTTTAATTACAGCAGCTCATAACTTCTACAGTCATAAATATGGAAAAGAAGCGGATGCTATTTATGTACTTCCAGCAGCTAGTCCAGATCAGGAACCATTTGGAAAGATCAAGGTTAAGGAAGTTCGTTATTTGAAAGAATTTAGAACTTTAAATTCTAGAGATGCATCGAAATATGACTTGGCTCTATTAATTCTAGAAGAGCCTATTGGCGCAAAATTGGGAACACTGGGGCTTCCAAATAGTCAGAAAAATTTGGCTGGAACACCAGTGACGATTACAGGATATCCATCATATGATTTTGGAATTCATCAAATGTATACAGATAAAAAACAAGTTTTAAGTGATGATGGTACTTTTTTGAATTATCAAGTTGATACTTTGGGGGGATCAAGTGGATCTGCTGTTTATGATGCTAGTCACCGTGTAGTCGGAGTACATACTTTGGGAGATGAAGCTAACCAAGTTAATAGCGCAGTAAAATTAAATGAACAGAATTTATCATTTATTTATTCAGTACTTAAAGGATATTCTCTTGAAGGATGGAAAAAATTAAGTGGCAGTTGGTACTATTATAAACAACATGATAAACAAACGGGTTGGCAGAAAATAGATGATACTTGGTACTATCTAGATGCTTCTGGTAAGATGCTTACAGATTGGCAAAAAGTAAATGGAAAATGGTATTATTTGGGAACCTCTGGTTCAATGGCAACAGGTTGGAAAAATGTACGAGGCAGATGGTATTACTTAGATAATAAAAATGGTGATATGAAGACTGGTTGGTATAAAGATGGTTCAACATGGTACTATCTAGATCCTACTAATGGAGACATGAAAACAGGTTGGATAAAAGTAGGAGGAAACTGGTATTATCTTAACTCAAGTGGAGCTATGGTAACAGGTAGCCAAACTATCGATGGTAAAGTTTATAATTTTGCTTCATCTGGTGAGTGGATTTAATATTGGAGGACATATAAATGAAACTTTTGAAAAAAACTATGCAAGTTGGACTGACAGCATTTTTCTTTGGTTTGCTAGCTACAAATACTGTTTTTGCGGATACCACAGGTGGCCAATTTGTTGATAAGGATAATAGAAAATATTATGTAAAAGATGCTCATAAAGCAATCTATTGGCATAAAATAGACGGAAAAACTTACTATTTTGGTGATAAAGGAGAAATGGTAGTTGGATGGCAATACTTAGAAATTCCTGGAACAGGTTATCGTGATGATTTATTAGATAACCAACCAGTTAATGAAATCGGCCTTCAACACAAGTGGTACTATTTTGGACAAGATGGGGTACTACAAGAATTTGTTGGCTGGAAAGCATTAGAGATTAAAACAAAAGACAGTGTTGGAAAAGAGTACGGGGAAAAACGTGAAGATTCAGAAGATAAAGAAGAGAAGCGTTATTACACGAACTATTACTTTAATCAGAATCATTCTTTAGAGACAGGTTGGCTTTATGATCAGTCTAACTGGTATTATCTAGCTAAAACAGAAATTAATGGAGAAAACTATATTGGTGGTGAAAGACGTGCAGGTTGGATAAATGATGGTTCAGCTTGGTACTACCTTGATCCAACAACTGCTGCAATGCAAACAGGATGGCAATATCTAGATAATAACTGGTACTATCTCCGTTCATCAGGTGCTATGGCAACTGGTTGGGTGAAAGATGGTTCAACTTGGTATTATCTAGATGCTCAAAATGGTGATATGAAGACAGGTTGGGCTTATGTTGGTAACAGTTGGTACTACCTTCGTTCATCAGGTGCAATGTCTACTGGTTGGGTGAAAGATGGTTCAACTTGGTACTACCTAAATGCAAGTAATGGAGATATGAAGACAGGCTGGTTCCAAGTCAATGGTAAATGGTACTATGCCTATGGTTCAGGTGCTTTAGCTGTTAATACCACAGTAGGTGGTTACTACTTAAACTATAATGGCGAATGGGTTAAGCAATGAAGGCTAATGGTAAACTGTGATGGATATTTAACTTTGTATAATAGGTGGATAAAAGTCTTTAAAATAGGAAAAAACGCATAATATTAGGTGAACTGCACCCCAAAAGTTAGACAGAAAAAATCTAACTTTTGGGGTGTTTTTATTATGAAATTAACTTATGATGATAAAGTTCAGATCTATGAACTTAGAAAACAAGGATATAGCTTAGAGAAGCTTTCAAATAAATTTGGGATAAATAATTCTAATCTTAGGTATATGATTAAATTGATTGATCGTTACGGAATAGAGTTCGTCAAAAAAGGAAAAAATCGTTACTATTCTCCTGATTTAAAACAAGAAATGATTGATAAAGTCATACATGAAGGCTGGACTAAAGATAGAGTTTCTCTTGAATACGGCCTCCCAAGTCGTACGATACTTCTTAATTGGCTAGCACAATACAGGAAAAACGGGTATACTATTGTTGAGAAAACAAGAGGGAGAGTACCTAAAATGGGACGTAAGCCAAAAACGAGACCTGAAGAGAGGACAGAATTAGAACGTCTTCAAGCAGAAAATGAGTACCTGAGAGCGGAGAATGCCATCCTAAAAAAGTTAAGAGAACTCCGATTGAAGGAGGAAAAAGAGAAAGAAGAGAAAGAAGAAAGACAGAAATTGTTCAAGAATTAATGACTGAGTTTTCGTTAGATCTTCTTTTAAAAGCCATTAAACTAGCTCGTTCGACCTACTACTATCACTTGAAACAGCTAGATAAACCAGATAAGGACCAAGAGCTTAAAGCTGAAATTCAATCCATCTTTATCGAACACAAGGGAAATTATGCTTATCGTCGGATTTATTTAGAACTAAGAAATCGTGGTTATCTAGTAAATCATAAAAGAGTTCAAGGCTTGATGAAAGTACTCAATTTACAAGCTAAAATGCGACAGAAACGAAAATATTCTTCTCATAAAGGAGACGTTGGTAAGAAAGCAGAGAATCTCATTCAACGTCAATTTGAAGGCTCTAAAACAATGGAAAAGTGCTACACAGATGTGACAGAATTTGCCATTCCAGCAAGTACTCAAAAGCTTTACTTATCACCAGTTTTAGATGGCTTTAATAGTGAAATTATCGCCTATAATCTTTCAACTTCACCCAACTTAGAACAAGTACAAACAATGTTGGAACAGGCATTCAAAGAGAAGCGCTATGAGAATACGATTCTCCATAGTGACCAAGGCTGGCAATATCAACACGATTCTTATCATCGGTTCCTAGAGAGTAAGGGAATTCAAGCATCCATGTCACGCAAGGGCAACAGCCCAGACAACGGCATGATGGAATCTTTCTTTGGGATTCTGAAATCGGAAATGTTTTACGGTTATGAGAAGTCGTTTCAGTCGCTTAAGCAATTGGAACAAGCTATTGTAGACTATATTGATTACTACAACAATAAACGAATTAAGGTAAAACTAAAAGGACTTAGTCCTGTGCAGTACAGAACTAAATCCTTTGGATAAATTAATTGTCTAACTTTTGGGGGTCAGTACATATGCTACGGGAAAGTTATGCACTTAATTTGACAATTCAAGATGTAAAAATATATACTAATATTTGACAAGTTGTCCTAAAAATGTTGTTATGTTATGGATTGATCGAATCTAACTAAAGGATCCTATTCAATTACTAGAACTATCACATACTCAAGGTCAGCTCACAGATGAGCAACTATTTTGGTTACAATACCTACTAAATTTAAGTCAAACAAATAATTTAGTCAAAATTAAAAAAATAGAGGAACATAAATATGATTACAAAACGGAATGTAATAGTGTTCTACGATTTTTACTAGATAAAACTGTAAATTCTGAAGGAAGGATCACTTCTTCAACAGAATTTGGAAATTTCGTAAGTAATTTATCATTCCAACACGGAATAGCTGGACTACTGTTTCCTCTAAATAAATTGTCCCCCCAGAACTGGATTCTAAAATACTCTCTATCATCAAGAAAGCAGTGACAATTAGAACGACACACACATATGAATATCAATACTCGCTGCTATTTGGTGATTCAGGCTATCTATGGTTACTCCTACATTTATTTTCTATCAGTAAAAATCAATACTATCTACAATTAGCAAACGTCACCGCTAAGAAATTAATAGAGAATTATGATACTCTAGAGGAAATAGACTTTGCATTGAGAAAATCTGGTGTCCTATTGTCATTAATAAAATACTATCAATTTACCAATGACAATACTCTTAAAATTTTCATCCACAATAGTATAGGGGAAATTTAGCATTATTTCCTACAAAGAGATACAGCCAAAGAAAGCATTTTAGACTATAGCTTTGCTCATGGATATTGTGGAATTGCATAGGCTTTATTTGCCTATTCTAAAGTCTTAGAACCTTCTATGTTCTATAATGATCTCCATACATTCCATACTGAATTAAAAAAATTATTAGAAAAAATTACTTCTAATACTAAAAATTTAGGAAATTTACAACTTTCTTGGTGCAAAGGAATTTCCGGAATAATCTTATATCTTTGTATGTACGATTGTGACGGAAACAAAGATATTATTAGTAAATATCAATAATTTGTTTTTAACCATCATCTAAAAATGATGACAGGATATTGCCACGGAATAACTAGCTTACTACAAACCACTGTCTACAATCAAAACAAATTACTGATGAAAAAAATCCAACAGGTAATTTTAGCATGTTCTGAACGAGATGATCACGATTTACTGATGTTTCAAGGAGATAGGAGTAAAGCAGATTTGTTTGAAGCATGGGGGTATATTGGTGTCTATTAAATAATAAATTCCCATTCGATGTGCAGAAATAAGGAGAAAAGTATGAAATTATTTTGGACAAACAACATATATAGACAGTTGCTGCTAAACAGCTGTTTTTCATCATTCGGCGACAGTATTTTCTACCTCGCCATTATCAATTATGTGGCTCAGTACAATTTCGCTCCGCTAGCGATTTTACTGATTTCCATTTCAGAGGTGGTTCCCCTACTATCGCAACTCTTTCTCGGAATTCTAGGAGATTTTCAAGAAAATAGAGTCAAACACGCACTCTGGATTGCCAAAATCAAAATCCTGCTCTACGCTATTTTGACAGTATTTCTCGTCTTGTCGCCCTTTTCATTAGTTTCAGTCATTATGATTGTCATCATCAACCTTATCTCTGACACCTTGAGCTACCTGTCTGCCTACATGATGAACGCCCTCTACATCAGTATAATTAAGGACGACCTGCATGATGCCATGGGGTTCAGGCAGTCTCTGATGAGGGTTGTCCGCATTGTCGCCAATCTAGCTGGTGCATTCCTTATCAATGTTATGAGTATTCAAACTATTTCCCTTATCAACACTCTGACTTTTGTCATTGCCTTTTGGGGCCTGTATGTTATTCGACATACCTTGTATGAGGTTGAAAAAAGGATTGAAATGTCACATACAGCACTGAGTTTTAAGAAATATTTTCAACATCTTAAACAGTCGCTGGCTGTGCTCCTGAGGTTAAAAGATACCGTCATACTACTGTTTCTGACGACCAGTATGATTGCCATCTTGGATGTGTCTCCTCGGTTGATTGCCCTCCGCTTCATCCAACAGACACTAGCACAACTGAGCATTGGGCAACTCCTCGCCCTGCTCTCCATCATCATTTCTTGTGGAGCTATCCTTGGCAATATGACCAGCAGTAATCTATTTAAAAATATCCGTTTCACGCACCTCTTGGTTTTCTGTGAGATTTCCCTATTGGCTCTAATAACTAGTATCCTTTGTCAAGCCTATATCGTAATTTTCATGACCAGTTTCATCAGTTCTACGATTATCGGCATTCTCAGCCCTCGCCTACAAGCAGCTGTCTTTGCCTATATCCCCAGTGACAAGATGGGGACGGTGGGCTCTGCTCTGAGCACAGTGGACATTCTCGCCCCGTCCCTGCTCTCCCTATTAGCCCTATCCATAGCATCGAGCGTTTCGGTGCAGTTAGCATTGATATTTTTGTATCTTATTTTGATTGCTCTTATCTTTTGTCAATGGTTAGTCAAGTTCAACACTCATAACTAACGAAAAAGCATGTGTAGATTTCACATGCTTTTAATCTCCCCAATCGTCAGGTCAAGTACAACAAAGTCACTTCTTTGATTAAGCGAGTGTTCTAATATAATTATAAGCTCCCTGTCATTACCGAACCCATTCGCCATTATAATTGACAGAATAGCCGTCTACGGTCGTATTCACTGCCAAAGCACCTGAGCTATAAGCATAGTACCATTTGCCATTAACCTGGAACCAACCTGTCTTCATATCTCCATTACTTGCATTTAGGTAGTACCAAGTTGAACCATCCTTATACCAGCCAGTGGCCATTGCTCCTGATGAACGGAGGTAGTACCACTTGTTACCAAGGTATTGCCATCCTGTTTTCATATCGCCGTTTGACTGGTCTAAATAATACCAAGTTAAGCCTTCCTGATACCAGCCAGTGGCCATTGCTCCTGATGAACGGAGGTAGTACCATGGAGCCGCTTTAAGCTTCTCTTCATCATAGGTTAGAGGATAATCCTTGATCCAACCACGTGCTATCTCCCCAACAGGCAATCTGTTGATGCGAGAATCAAAGCCACCATCCTTCTGCAAATAATACCAGTCCCCATTATCATAAACCCAACCAGTTTTTAAGGTGTGATAACTACGCTGATCTTCAAAATAATAGACTCGTTTCTCTGCTGGGCTATCATATTGTTCCCCATGATGTTTGTTGGTATTTGTAGCAGTTTTTGCTTCTAACACTTGCTTGCCAACAAATTCTTGTAGTACCCCATCTTGACCAAAGTAAAACCAATCTGGTCTAAAAGCAATATCTTTCCTTAGAGAAGAACCAATCGTAACCCCTTCGTATGGAGCAGGTATATATTGCCAGCCGACAACCATCTCTCCAGATAAAGAATCAAAATAATAGTACTTACCATCAATCACTCGCCAGTCCGTTTCTTTGAGGTCCCCCTTCTTGTAGTAGGTTCTTCCGTTTTCTTGGACAAAATGCCATCCTTCAGAATCATCTGCAAATACTACATTTGTAGCTAGAAAACCAAAGAATATTGCTGCTAATCCAACTTGCATCATTTTTTTCAAAAGTTTCATGTATATACCCTCCAATATTAAATCCACTCACCAGATGAGGCGAAATTATAAATTTTACCATCGATAGTTTGGCTACCTGTAACCATTGCTCCAGAGGAATTGAGATAATACCAGTTTCCTCCTACTTTTATCCAACCTGTTTTCATGTCTCCATTAGTAGGATCTAGATAGTACCATGTTGAACCATCTTTATACCAACCAGTCTTCATATCACCATTGGTCTTATCTAAATAATACCATCTTCCTCGTACATATTTCCAACCTGTGGACATTGAACCAGAGGTTTCAAGATAATACCATTTGCCATTTATACTTTGCCAACCTGTTTGTTTATTACTATTCTTATAATAATACCAAGTATCACTAATCAACTTCCATCCATCAATAGAATGCCCTTTAATAACAGAGTAGATGAAAGATAGAGCCTTCTCATTTAACTTGACAGCATAATTCATCTGTTCTGCCTTACTCCCATTGGTATGAACTCCGACAACCCTATTGGTAGAATCATATACTGCTGAACCGCTTGCACCACGCAAAGTATCTACTTGATAGAATAAAAAATCATTTGTATCTTGAAGTATCGTTTTTGTATCAGTATACATCTGCTTAATATCCTTATTAACAGCAGAATATCCCGTAACTGTTACATCTAGATTTTTAGTATTTTCTAAATTATTGGGAAGTCCTAACGTCCCCAATTGAGCGCCAATCGGTTCTTCCAAAATTAAAACTGCTAAGTCATAGGTAGTAAGCTCATCTGGATCAGTATTTCGAAATTCTTTTAAATAGCGAGCTTCTTTTACTTTTATCCGACCAAACGGCACACTATTTGGAATACGAGCAGGAGTAACATATAGTTCTTCTGCATCTTTACCAAACTCATGTTTATAAATATTATGAGCAGCAGTAATAAGGACATTAGCCTTTATAAAATTGGCACTCCCTCGATAAGTTACATCTTTACCA
>NZ_VMKU01000042.1:0-36892 GCF_013276315.1 Streptococcus sp. 2741
GGCCACAGGATGGTTGCTATACAATGGCTCATGGTACTACCTCAATAGTAATGGTTCAATGGCCACAGGATGGTTACTAGACAATGGTTCATGGTACTACCTCAATAGTAATGGCGATATGAAAGTTAGCCAATGGTTCCAAGTTAGTGGGAAATGGTACTATGTAGATGAATCAGGTATGCTTGCAGTCAATACAACAGTAAACGGCTATAGAGTCAATGCTAATGGTGAATTGGTAAACTAAATCTAACTGAATGAATCTTAATATTATTTTTTGATAGGATATTAAGGCTGAAAATAACTCCATAATCTCTAGCCAGATTTATGCTACTGGAGATTATGGAGTATTTTGTAATATAAGAGATAATGGAAGGATGAGCCAGTAACTCAACATTCTTATATAATAGATTGAATCTAGAGTAGTACATAGTTACTGATGAAAAATCAACTGTTAAAGTGCCTGCTGGCAAACAACTACCTAACGCAGGTTCAGCATCAAGTGCAGCACTTGCTAGTCTTGGTCTAGTGGTGGCAACAAGTGGTTTTGCTTTGCTAGGAAGAAAGGCTAGACGTAGAAAATAGGATAGCTAGAAAATTCTATTCTCTACTTAAAGTTAGATTATAAGGGGGATTTGGAGAAATCATCAATCCTAGTGATGGGTGAGAAAAGTGAGAACCCAAGATAATCGCACACTTTAGCTGAAAAGGGATATTCTATCAATGTAACCAGTCTCTTCTGTCTCTAACTGTGGGACAGGAGATGGGTAATATCGAGTAGAAAAGCTAGCAGAATAGCTCTATTAAAGAGAGGAGGGAAACCGAAAAATTGGGTACCCCTCCTCTTTTTTGGTATAATAGAAGATAGAAAACGAGGTTAGAAGAGATGATTTTTGATACACATACACACTTGAATGTAGAAGAATTTGCAGGTCGTGAGGCAGAAGAAATTGCCTTGGCTGCTGAGATGGGTGTGACACAGATGAATATTGTTGGTTTTGATCAACCGACGATTGAGCGTGCCTTGGAGTTGGTAGATGAGTATGACCAGCTCTATGCGACTATCGGTTGGCATCCTACAGAAGCAGGGACTTACACGGAGGAAGTCGAGGCTTACTTGCTTGACAAGCTCAAGCATCCCAAGGTTGTGGCTTTAGGTGAAATTGGTTTGGATTATCATTGGATGACAGCGCCCAAAGAGGTGCAGGAGCAGGTTTTTCGCCGTCAGATTCAGCTATCTAAGGACTTGGATTTGCCTTTTGTTGTCCATACCCGTGATGCGCTGGAAGATACCTATGAGATTATCAAGAGCGAGGGAGTTGGCTCTCGAGGTGGTATCATGCATTCATTTTCAGGGACGCTTGAGTGGGCAGAGAAGTTTGTCGAGCTTGGTATGACCATTTCCTTCTCAGGAGTGGTGACTTTTAAGAAGGCAACTGACATCCAAGAAGCAGCTAAAGAGTTACCTTTGGATAAGCTTTTGGTGGAGACGGATGCGCCTTACTTGGCTCCTGTTCCTAAACGTGGTCGCGAAAACAAAACAGCCTATACTCGCTATGTGGTGGACTTTATTGCTGCCTTGCGTGGGATGACGGCAGAAGAGTTAGCGGCGGCAACGACTGCAAATGCAGAACGCATTTTTGGATTGGACAGCAAGTAATGAAAGAGAAAATTTCCCAAGTCATCGTGGTTGAAGGTCGCGATGATACGGTCAATCTCAAACGTTACTTCGATGTAGAGACCTATGAGACACGAGGTTCTGCCATCAATGATCAGGATATAGAGCGGATTCAGCGCCTGCACCAACGTCATGGAGTCATTGTCTTTACAGACCCAGATTTTAATGGGGAGCGGATTCGTCGCATGATTATGACGGCCATTCCAACAGTTCAGCATGCCTTTCTCAAACGAGATGAAGCTGTTCCTAAGTCCAAAACCAAGGGGCGTTCTTTGGGAATAGAACATGCCAGCTATGAAGACCTGAAAACGGCTCTAGCTCAGGTGACAGAACAATTTGAACATGAGAGTCAGTTTGACATCAGTCGTAGCGACTTGATTCGCCTAGGTTTCTTAGCGGGAGCAGACAGTCGTAGACGCAGAGAGTATCTGGGAGAGGCTCTCCGAATCGGTTATTCCAACGGCAAGCAACTCCTCAAACGCCTAGAGTTATTTGGGGTTACTTTGGCAGAAGTGGAAGAAGCTATGAAATCTTATGAGTAGGAAAGATGTAGCCGTTACAATTTTTTAAGTTTCACAGTATTTTTCGAAGCAGGTAGAAGAGGAGGTGTCTGATGTTAATTGGTCAAAAAATTAAAGAGATTCGGATAGAAAAAGGAATTAGTCGTCCAGATTTCTGTGGAGATGAGCAAGAACTGACAGTTCGTCAACTGTCGCGAATTGAGAGTGGAGCTTCGCAACCGAGTTTGCCCAAGTTAGACTATATTGCTCGCCGGCTAGGAGTTCCAGCTTATAGCCTTATGCCAGATTTTTCAGCTCTTCCTTCTGCTTATTTAGAATTGAAATACCAGATTTTACGTGAACCAATCTATGGTAAAGAAGAGGAGTATGATAAGAAAGAAGCGTGTTTGGAAGAGATTTATAAAACATACTTTGATAATCTTCCTAAAGAAGAACAATTAGCATGTGAAGTATTGCAGGCGTGTTTGGATACTTCTAGAACTAGAAGGCCTGAATATGCAGAGTTAATACTTGAGGAACATATGCCTCAGATCATAGAAAAAGAAGTTTATTCAACAAATGATATGTTGTTGATTCGTTTGTTTTTTTATCAAATGCTCATTAGAAAAGATCTTGCCAAATTTATAAATCAAATCGAAAAGCTAATGCTCTTTCTTTTGGAACAGAAGAAGGTAACTCAAATAGAGAATTACTTTATAATTAGAGATACTCTTATTTCAGGAATGTGTTGTCTTGAAAAGGTAGGAGTAACTGATTGTTTTAATGATTATCTATCGTGTTTACAAGAAATTATGGATAAAACTCAAGATTATCAAAAGAAACCTCTTATATTTATGTTTTTGTGGAAGCAAGCATTAAGAGAAGAAAGAGATTTTAGTTTAGCTGAATCATTTTATCAGTCTTCTAAAACATTTGCGCAGCTAATTGGAGATGAATTTCTAGTAAAGAAATTGACAGAGGAATGGCAAGAGGATGTCAAAAAATATTTATAAACATAGTGAATCAGTGACAAAAATGTCCCTGTTCTCGCATCAAAACAGTTCTAAAGTTCGTCTTTAGAACTGTTTTTTTAGATATAAGCTAAAAATAATATGAAATAGTTAGATTTTAAGGACATTGATGTCCTTTGAGTTTATTTAAGAATAATTTATAATTAATTAAAATGTGAAAGGAGATTACAGTATGAACTTTTCTATTTTATTTAGTTACTTGGTGCTTTAAATAAAATTCAATCTACTATAGTAAAATATCTAAAAAATTCGATTTTTTCTTTGACAACAAATAATAAAAATGATACTCTTATCATATAAGAAATCGGTTTCAAAAAAAGAGAGAGGAGGATTTATTTTGTTGCTATGAAAAAATTAAAAAAATACCTTCCATTCTTTTTCTGTCTACTATACCTAATACACGGAATACTTGATTTATCAACTTTAAATATTTTAGGTGCAATCTTTAAAATTATAATTAGTACTTTGGGTATAATAGTTACATATCCGTTTTATAAAGAAGGAAACGAATAATTTAAAGAAATAATTCTGTACTCAGTCTTATTTAGTTGTTCTCATAGTAGTAGGAATAATCCGTGTTTACCATTTGCGAGCAATAAACAATAATCCTAAAAAAGTCTCTGACAACTAGTGATTGATTTTTCTCGGATTAGTTTCACACAATTGTTTATACGAATGATTGGAGATTATGTTAAATTTACTTTGTGGTATTTTGCAATCAGAGTACATCAAATAGGCACCTTTTTATGTGTCCTTCGTTTTATAATAGGGTAAGAATATTTATAAACATAGTGAAGCAATGACAAAAATGTCCTTGTTCTAGCATTGAAACAGTTCTAAAGTTCGTCTTTAGGACTGTTTTTTTAGATATAAGCCAAAAATAATATGAAATAGTTCTATTTTAAGGACATTGATGTCCTTGATAGTTCTTGAAAAAACGGATATAATATATTTGAAGATGTTGCTAGTAGAAAGAACTTAATAAACTTCTTAACATGGCAGTGACTGTGGTCACCTTCTCACTAAGTGACCAAGTAACTTTTTGGAGGAAATGATGAAACGTTTATTTATTTTGATTTCAATGGTATTGGTATCGCTTTATATGGTGATAAATTCCGTTGATCATCGAGAAGAGATTTTATTTGGTAACTATCCCTCTGTTGATGTGATGGGTACTGGGCTAGACCAATCAGTAGCTGACCGAGAAAAACTGACAGAGGCTTTGAGTCACTTAGCGGTAGAGCACAATAGTCTCATCGCTCGTCGGATTGTTGAGCCAAATGAAGCTGGAGAAACACGCTTTACCTATGCCACTTATGGTCAGGGAGAGCTTCCAGAAGGTTTGACCATTTCCTCCAAGGAGAGTGCAGAAACGAGTGATTTATTAGGGTCTTACTTGATTGTGTCAGGGAGTTTGGATGGAGTGAGCTTACAGACCGCCCTGCAAGAACTTGGTTATAATGGTGTTGTCTCGAATAGAACAGAGGCATTTTCGATGGTCGTCCTCTTGGCTGCTACCCCAATGGGGCTACTGAGTCTAGCCATTTTTCTGCTGACCTTTATGAGTCTGACCCTGATTTATCGGATCAAGTCCCTTCGTCAGGCAGGGATTCGCTTAATCGCTGGTGAGAGCTTGTTTGGGGTGGCTCTTAGACCAGTGTTAGAAGATGTGAGACAGCTTATCTGCTCAGTGCTGCTATCCAGTCTTTTGGGATTGGGGATTCTCTGGTATCAAGGTGCCTTATTTATGGCAACGGTGCAACTGGTCATCATTGCTCTTCTACTTTATGGATTGACCTTGGCAGGGATTTCTACCTTACTAAGTGTCGTGTATCTACTTGGATTACAGGAAAATAGTCTGGTGGATTTATTGAAAGGGAAACTCCCTCTCAAACGTATGATGACATTGATGATGGGGCAACTCTTAGCTGTATTGGTGGTCGGCTCGAGTGCAACTACTCTCCTACCTCACTACCGTGAAATGCAGGAGATGGAGAAGGCAAGCGATAAATGGAGTCAGTCCTCAGACCGTTACCGTCTATCCTTTGGTTGGTCTAGTGCATTTGCCGATGAAGAAGGAATGCGTAAGGATAATCGTGAGTGGCAGACATTTACTGAAGAACGGTTAGCCAATACAGACTCTTTTTATATTGTGAGCAATGTTGATAATTTCTCAGATGGAGCAGAAGTGGACCTAGATGGCAATCGTCTCAGTGACTACACACCGTCAGGGAATGTTATCTATGTCTCACCGCGCTATCTGATAGAAGAAAAGATTACCGTTTCTTCAGAGTTTATGGATAAGATGCAAAACTTGTCTGAGGGAGAGTTTGGGCTGATTTTGCCTGAGAGCTTGCGAGAGCAGTCTGTCTACTATCAAAGATTATTTACAGATTACCTGCAAAGATTTTCATCTGAAAGTGTAGAAGTGACGAGTCAGAAACACTACCTCCCACAGCTAAGGCTAGATTTTACAGAAACAGGACAGGAACGCTTCCTCTATAATGATGGGTACAAGACAACACGTCAGTACCTAAAAGATCCGATTATTGTAGTTCTAACGCCGCAAGCGACTGGAACAAGACCTGTTGCAGGGATGTTGTGGGGAACTACGGCTAATAGTGCCTTGAAACTAGATCGATATGGAGACAGCATTACCGCTCTAAAAGAGCAAGGTCTGTATCACAAGGTCTCTTACTTGGTAAAAAGCCAGCTATTTTTTGCAAAGGTACTAAATGACAAACGGGTGGAGTTTTACTCTCTCCTTATTGGAACGATTTTGACCCTGTCTACGGCTATCTTGTTATTTGATTCCATGAATCTTCTCTATTTTGAGCAGTTCAGACGGGAGCTTATGATTAAACGTCTTGCTGGTATGACAATCTATGAGCTTCATGGCAAGTATTTACTGGCGCAAGGAGGAGTTCTCTTGCTTGGCTTAGTCCTATCTAGTATTTTGACAAGAGATGGTTTGATTAGCGCTCTAGTTGTAGCTTTGTTTACGCTTAACGCCCTCTTGATTTTAGTAAGGCAGGACAAAAAAGAAGAAGCTGGTAGCATGGCAGTATTGAAAGGAAAATAAGATGATTGATATTCAAGGATTGGAAAAGAAGTTTAATGACCGTGCGATTTTCTCTGGTTTAAATCTCAAGCTGGAGAAGGGCAAGGTCTATGCCTTAATCGGGAAGAGTGGGAGCGGAAAGACGACGCTGCTGAATATCTTAGGCAAACTAGAAAAGATAGATGGAGGAAGGGTTCTCTATCAGGGGAAAGATTTAAAAACCATTCCCACTCGTGAGTATTTTCGAGACCAGATGGGCTATCTCTTTCAAAATTTTGGCCTCTTAGAAAACCAATCAATCAAAGAGAATTTGGATTTGGGCTTTGTTGGTCAGAAAATCTCAAAAGTAGAACGTTTGGAAAGGCAAGTGGAGGCTTTAGAAAAAGTTAATCTAGGATATTTGGATCTAGAACAAAAAATCTATACTTTATCTGGGGGAGAGGCTCAGCGAGTTGCCCTTGCGAAGACTATTTTGAAAAATCCACCCTTGATTTTGGCAGATGAACCAACAGCAGCTCTTGATCCTGAAAATTCAGAGGAGGTTATGAATCTCTTGGTGGGCTTGAAAGATGAAAATCGAATGATCATCATTGCGACCCATAATCCCCTAGTCTGGAATAAGGCCGATGAAATCATTGATATGAGGGAGCTTGCTCATGTGTGAAAAAATCCGTATTCGCAGGGTATCTGATTATCCGAGTGCCAGAGGTGGTTTAGAAGACATCCTCATCATGGAAAATATGACCAATCATCTCCTTTTAGTTCAAATCCGAGTGAATGGCTATTTGCTTGATTTTGCTAGCATTGAAGGGCAAAGGCAAAAGCATTATCGTTTGAAAAATTTACCTCAAACGGTTGAACTGACAGTGGACGACGTGGAGGAGGATGTAGATTTGACCCTACCTGAAAATCGAAGTTATCAAGAAGCTGATTTTTTTGAACGTATGTTTCGAGAGAACCGCTAAGTCCCCTTTTAAAGATTTTCAAGACTATCTTTCTTCACGAGGAAAGATAGTTTTTTGGTATGATTTTCACCCCCAAAATACAAGGGGAATGTGTTACAATAGTAGTAACAGATAATAGAAAAGAGAATAGATGAGAATTGCAGATTATAGCGTGACCAAGGCAGTGCTGGAGCGTCACGGTTTTACCTTTAAAAAGTCCTTTGGGCAAAATTTCCTGACGGATACCAATATCCTTCAAAAGATTGTGGATACGGCTGAGATTGATGACCAGGTCAATGTCATCGAAATCGGGCCAGGTATTGGTGCCTTGACGGAGTTTCTGGCTGAGTGTGCAGCCCAAGTCATGGTTTTTGAGATTGACCACCGTTTGGTGCCAATTTTGGCAGATACCTTGCGTGATTTTGATAATGTGACCGTGGTCAACGAGGACATTCTCAAGGTCGATTTGGCGAAATATATCCAGAATTTTAAAAATCCTGACTTGCCAATCAAGGTAGTGGCTAATTTGCCCTACTACATCACGACGCCTATTCTCATGCACTTGATTGAGAGTGGCATTCCTTTTAGTGAGTTTGTCGTCATGATGCAAAAAGAAGTGGCGGATCGCATCTCCGCTCAACCAAATACCAAGGCTTATGGTAGCTTGTCGATTGCGGTGCAGTATTACATGACAGCCAAGGTTGCCTTTATCGTGCCTCGTACGGTATTTGTGCCAGCGCCAAACGTGGACTCTGCTATTTTGAAAATGGTGCGCCGTCCAGAGCCAGCTGTAGAAGTAGAAGATGAGAACTTCTTCTTTAAGGTTTCCAAGGCTAGTTTCACCCATCGCCGCAAGACCTTATGGAATAACCTGACAGGTTACTTTGGCAAGACTGAGGAAGTCAAGGACAAGCTGACCAAGGCTTTGGATCAAGCAGGCTTGTCACCAAGTGTGCGTGGGGAAGCTCTCAGCTTGGAAGAGTTTGCCAGTCTAGCAGATGCACTTAAAGGGCAAGGGCTCTAAGATGCAGGGACAAATCATTAAAGCCTTGGCAGGTTTCTACTATGTGGAGAGTGATGGCCAGGTTTATCAAACACGCGCGCGTGGGAATTTCCGTAAAAAAGGCCATACCCCTTATGTTGGGGACTGGGTAGATTTCTCTGCCGAGGAAAATTCAGAAGGCTATATCCTCAAAATTCACGAACGGAAAAACAGTCTGGTCCGTCCGCCTATTGTCAATATTGACCAGGCTGTGGTGATCATGTCCGTCAAGGAACCTGATTTTAACAGCAATTTGCTGGATCGTTTCTTGGTTCTTTTGGAGCACAAGGGTATTCATCCCATCGTCTATATTTCCAAAATGGATTTGTTGGAAGATAGAGGAGAACTGGATTTTTACCAACAGACTTATGGTGACATCGGCTATGACTTTGTGACCAGTAAAGAGGAACTCCTGCCTTTGTTAACAGGCAAGGTTACGGTCTTTATGGGGCAGACAGGTGTTGGGAAGTCAACTCTTCTCAATAAAATCGCACCGGACCTCAACCTTGAAACAGGAGAAATCTCAGACAGTCTGGGGCGCGGTCGCCATACCACTCGAACTGTTAGTTTTTACAACCTCAATGGGGGTAAAATCGCAGATACACCAGGCTTTTCATCCTTGGACTATGAAGTATCAAGGGCGGAAGACCTTAATCAGGCCTTTCCAGAGATTGCTACTGTTAGTCGAGACTGCAAGTTCCGTACTTGTACCCATACCCATGAGCCGCCCTGTGCTGTCAAACCAGCAGTTGAAGAAGGTACCATTGCGCCCTTCCGTTTTGACAACTACCTGCAATTCCTCAGTGAGATTGAAAATCGTAGAGAAACCTACAAAAAAGTCAGCAAAAAAATTCCAAAATAAGGAGAAACCTATGTCTCAATACAAGATTGCTCCGTCAATTCTGGCAGCAGATTATGCCAACTTTGAACGTGAAATCAAGCGCCTAGAAGCAACTGGGGCAGAGTATGCCCATATCGATATCATGGATGGTCATTTTGTGCCACAAATCAGTTTTGGTGCAGGTGTGGTCGAGAGCCTTCGTCCTCATAGTAAGATGGTCTTTGATTGCCACTTGATGATAGCTAATCCTGAACATCATCTGGAAGACTTTGCGCGTGCAGGTGCGGATATCATCAGCATCCATGTAGAAGCGACACCTCATATTCATGGTGCCCTCCAAAAAATACGTTCACTCGGAGTTAAACCTTCGGTTGTCATTAACCCTGGTACGCCTATTGAAGCGATTAAGCACGTCCTTCATCTAGTTGACCAAGTTTTAGTCATGACGGTTAATCCAGGTTTTGGTGGGCAAGCCTTTCTGCCAGAAACCATGGATAAGGTTCGTGAGTTGGTTGCTCTTCGTGAGGAAAAAGGTTTGAACTTTGAAATCGAAGTGGATGGTGGGATTGATGACCAAACTATTGCTCAAGCCAAAGAAGCTGGTGCGACTGTTTTTGTAGCAGGTTCCTATGTCTTTAAGGGAGAAGTCAATGAGCGAGTACAAACTCTCAGAAAACAACTGGACTAGGGTTGCAGTTTTTGCAGGCGGAAACCGCGGTCATTATCGGACAGATTTTGATGCTTTTGTTGGGGTGGATCGAGGCTCGCTCTGGGTCTTGGAAGAAGACTTACCTCTTGCTCTAGCAGTCGGAGATTTTGATTCTGTGACGGAAGAAGAGCGACAGGTGATTCAAAAACGTGCCCAGTATTTTGTTCAAGCCCGACCAGAAAAGGATGATACAGATCTGGAATTGGCTCTCTTAACCATCTTTGAACAAAATCCTCAGGCTCAGGTCACTATTTTCGGTGCTTTGGGTGGTCGTATTGACCATATGCTGGCTAATGTCTTTCTGCCTAGCAATCCTAAGTTGGCACCCTATATGCGCCAGATAGCGATTGAGGATGGGCAAAACTTGATTGCCTATTGTCCAGAAGGGACCAGTCAGCTAGAACCTCGTTCAGACTATGACTACCTAGCCTTTATGCCAGTTCGGGATAGCCAGCTGACTATTATTGGTGCCAAGTATGAGTTGACAGAGGAAAATTTTTTCTTTAAAAAAGTGTACGCTTCTAACGAATATATAGATAGGGAAGTTTCGGTGACTTGCCCAGCTGGCTATGTGGTCGTGCTGCATAGTAAGGACAGGAGGTAGGATGGAAAGTTTACTTGTTCTATTATTGATTGCCAACCTAGCTGGCCTCTTTCTGATTTGGCAAAGACAAGATAAGCAGGAAAAACATCTCAGCAAGAGCTTGGAGGATCAGGCAGATCACTTGTCAGACCAGTTGGATTACCGTTTTGAACAAGCCAGACAAGCCAGGCAGTTAGATCAAAAAGACTTGGAAGTAGCTGTCAGCGACCGTTTGCAAGAAGTGCGAATCGAATTGCACCAAGGTCTGACGCAAGTCCGTCAAGAAATGACAGATAATCTCCTCCAAACCAGAGATAAGACCGACCAACGTCTCCAAGCCTTGCAGGAATCAAACGAGCAACGTTTGGAACAAATGCGCCAGACAGTCGAGGAAAAACTAGAAAAGACCTTGCAAACACGCTTGCAGGCTTCCTTTGAGACAGTTTCCAAACAACTGGAGTCGGTCAATCGTGGCCTGGGGGAAATGCAGACAGTTGCCCGCGATGTCGGCGCCCTCAACAAGATTCTCTCTGGAACCAAGACACGAGGGATTCTGGGAGAATTGCAACTGGGGCAAATCATCGAGGATATCATGACCCCTGCCCAGTACGAACGAGAATACGCAACAGTTGAAAACTCCAGTGAACGAGTGGAGTATGCCATCAAGTTACCTGGACAGGGTGATCAGGAATATGTATACCTACCGATTGACTCCAAGTTTCCTTTGGCTGATTATTACCGCTTGGAAGAAGCCTATGAAGCAGGTGATAGGGACGAGATTGAACGCTGTCGTAAATCGCTTTTAGCAAGCGTCAAGCGCTTTGCCAAGGATATCAAGAGCAAGTACATAGCACCGCCTCGGACGACCAATTTTGGAGTCTTGTTTGTTCCGACAGAAGGTCTCTACTCAGAAATCGTCCGCAATCCTATCTTCTTTGATGATTTGAGACGGGAAGAACAGATTATTGTTGCAGGTCCAAGTACCCTATCAGCCCTTCTTAACTCCCTATCAGTTGGATTCAAAACTCTCAATATCCAAAAGAGTGCCGACCATATCAGTAAGACTCTTGCCAGCGTCAAGACCGAGTTTGGCAAGTTTGGTGGTATTCTGGTAAAGGCACAAAAACATCTCCAACATGCCTCTGGCAATATTGATGAATTATTAAACCGTCGTACCACAGCTATCGAGCGGACGCTCCGTCACATTGAGTTGTCAGAAGGTGAGCCTGCGCTTGATCTACTCCATTTCCAAGAAAATGAGGAAGAATATGAAGATTAGTCACATGAAAAAAGATGAGCTGTTTGAAGGTTTTTACTTAATCAAATCAGCTGACCTGAGGCAAACTCGAGCTGGGAAAAACTACCTAGCCTTTACCTTCCAAGATGATAGTGGCGAGATTGAGGGGAAGCTCTGGGATGCCCAACCTCATAACATTGAGGCCTTTACCGCAGGTAGGGTTGTCTACATGAAAGGGCGCCGAGAAGTTTATAACAACACTCCACAGGTCAATCAAATCACTCTCCGCCTGCCGCAAGCTGGTGAACCCAATGACCCAGCTGATTTCAAGGTCAAGCCACCGGTTGATATCAAGGAAATTCGTGACTACATGTCGCAAATGATTTTCAAAATTGAAAATCCTGTCTGGCAACGGATTGTCCGAAATCTCTACACCAAGTATGATAAGGAATTCTACTCCTATCCAGCAGCCAAGACCAACCACCATGCCTTTGAAACAGGCTTGGCCTATCATACGGCGACCATGGTGCGCTTGGCAGATGCCATTAGCAATATTTATCCTCGGCTCAATAAGAGCCTGCTCTATGCGGGAATTATGCTACATGACTTGGCCAAAGTTATCGAGTTGACGGGACCAGAACAGACTGAGTATACAGTGCGAGGCAATCTTCTTGGACATATCGCTCTCATTGATAGTGAAATTACCAAGACAGTTATGGAGCTCGGCATTGATGATACCAAGGAAGAAGTCGTTTTGCTCCGCCACGTCATTCTCAGTCACCACGGCTTACTTGAGTATGGAAGTCCAGTCCGTCCACGCATTATGGAAGCAGAGATTATCCATATGATTGACAATCTGGATGCCAGCATGATGATGATGTCAACAGCTCTGGCTTTGGTGGATAAAGGAGAGATGACCAATAAAATCTTCGCTATGGACAATCGTTCCTTCTATAAACCAGGTTTAGATTTATAATTTAAGAAAAATGGACATTTTTTAGAATAAGAATGTTCGTTTTTTTCTGTGAATATGGTATAATAAGTAAAAGACAAAAATGAATACTCTTCGAAAATCTCTTCAAACTAGGGTAGTATCGCCTTGTCGTATGTATATATGCAGGTATATTACAGGATTTGTCAGTTCTATCGACAATCTCAAAACAGTGTTTTGAACCACCAGTGACCAGCTTTCTAGTTTGCTTTTTGATTTTTTGAATAAAAATGGAATAGGAAATAGAAATGAAATTAAGAAGAAGTGATCGGATGGTTGTCATTTCCAACTATTTGATTAATCATCCTTATAAACTAACTAGTCTCAATACTTTTGCTGAAAAGTATGAATCTGCTAAATCATCCATCTCAGAAGATATCGTCATTATCAAACGCGCCTTTGAGGAAATCGAAATCGGTCACATCCAGACTGTGACTGGGGCTGGCGGAGGTGTTATCTTTACACCATCAATCTCAAACCATGATGCTAAGGAAATGGTTGAAGACTTGCGTGCCAAGTTGTCAGAAAGTGACCGTATCTTGCCAGGTGGCTACATCTACCTGTCTGATTTACTTAGCACACCAGCCATCTTGAAAAATATTGGTCGCATTATTGCCAAGAGCTTTATGGATCAAAAAATTGACGCGGTTATGACAGTAGCAACCAAGGGTGTGCCACTTGCAAATGCAGTTGCCAATGTCCTCAATGTCCCTTTTGTCATTGTGCGCCGTGACCTGAAAATTACCGAAGGTTCAACGGTTAGCGTCAACTATGTATCCGGTTCAAGTGGTGACCGTATCGAGAAAATGTTCCTTTCAAAACGAAGTCTCAAGGCAGGTAGCCGTGTCTTGATTGTGGATGACTTCTTGAAAGGCGGCGGAACTGTCAATGGGATGATTAGTCTCTTGCGCGAATTCGACTCAGAATTGGCAGGTGTAGCGGTCTTTGCGGACAATGCCCAAGAAGAACGTGAAAAGCAGTTTGAATACAAGTCACTCTTGAAGGTAACCAATATTGATGTCAAGAACCAAGCCATCGATGTTGAGATTGGTAATATTTTTGACACAGAAGAATAAAGGATAAAGGTTGGAACGGTTGTCCCAGCCTTTCTTTGCAAATAGAATAGAAGGAAACTTATGAAAACACCATTTATTAATAAAGAAGACTTAGAAGCGATTGTAGCCGAGTTCCCAACTCCCTTTCACTTATATGATGAGAAGGGAATTCGTGAGAAGGCAAGAGCCGTCAACCAAGCCTTTTCGTGGAACAAGGGCTTTAAGGAATATTTTGCAGTTAAGGCTACTCCAACACCAGCTATTTTAAAAATTCTCCAAGAGGAAGGCTGTGGTGTGGACTGCTCTAGTTATGTAGAACTTTTGATGAGTCATAAACTGAATTTCCCTGGTTCTGAGATTATGTTCTCTTCAAACAATACGCCAGATAAGGAATATGCCTATGCGCGTGAATTGGGTGCGATCATTAACTTGGATGCCTTTGAAGATATTGAACATTTGGAGCGAGCAGCAGGCATTCCAGAAATCATCTCATGTCGTTATAATCCTGGAGGCGTTTTTGAACTGGGGACAGACATTATGGATAATCCTGGGGAGGCTAAGTTTGGTATGACCAAGGACCAGCTCTTTGAAGCCTTTGCTATCTTGAAGGAAAAAGGAGCCAAGACTTTTGGGATTCACTCCTTTCTAGCATCCAATACTGTCACCCATCTCTATTATCCAGAGTTGGCGCGTCAGCTTTTTGAATTGTCTGTTGAAATCAAGGAAAAGCTGGGCATTTCACTAGACTTTATCAATCTTTCCGGGGGTATTGGAGTCAACTATCGTCCTGAGCAGGAGCCAAATGATATCGCCTTGATTGGTGAGGGAGTTCGTAAGGTGTATGAAGAGGTTCTTACGCCAGCAGGTCTTGGTCAGGTCAAGATTTTCACCGAATTGGGTCGTTTTATGCTGGCACCTCACGGTGCTTTAGTCACAAGAGTCACTCATAAGAAGAAAACCTACCGTACCTATCTAGGTGTGGATGCATCAGCAGTCAACCTCATGCGTCCAGCTATGTACGGAGCCTATCACCATATTAGCAACATGACTCATCCAGATGGATCAGCTGAAGTGGTAGATGTGGTTGGTTCACTCTGTGAAAACAATGATAAATTTGCAGTCAATCGCGAACTGCCTCATACAGAAATCGGTGATTTGCTGGTCATTCATGATACAGGTGCCCACGGTTTTTCAATGGGCTACCAGTACAATGCCAAACTTCGTTCTGCGGAAATCCTTTATACTGAAGAAGGCAAAGCCCGTCAAATCCGCCGTGCAGAGCGCCCTGAAGACTATTTTGCAACCTTGTATGGTTTTGATTTTGAAGAATAATCTGAGAATAGATTGAAAATGAAATTGAAAAACAGATTGCTTTCTAAAAAATAGGTAAAAATCTTGTTTTTCCTTCAAGTCGTGATATAATAAAACTATAAAACGTTTTCAAGGAAGGTAACGATATGTCTGAAGAAACAATTGATTATGGACAAGTGACAGGAATGGTGCATTCGACAGAAAGTTTTGGGGCGGTAGATGGCCCTGGTATTCGCTTTATTGTCTTTTTACAGGGCTGTCACATGCGTTGCCAGTATTGCCATAACCCAGATACTTGGGCTATGGAGTCCAATAAATCACGTGAACGGACGGTAGATGATGTCTTGACAGAAGCCTTGCGCTACCGTGGTTTCTGGGGAAATAAGGGCGGGATTACAGTCAGCGGAGGAGAAGCACTCTTGCAGATTGATTTCCTGATTGCCCTTTTCACCAAGGCTAAGGAACAAGGAATCCACTGTACCTTGGACACCTGTGCCCTTCCTTTCCGTAATAAACCACGTTACCTTGAAAAGTTTGACAAACTCATGGCTGTCACTGACTTGGTTCTCTTAGATATCAAGGAAATCAACGAAGAACAGCACAAGATTGTTACTAGCCAAACCAATAAAAATATCTTGGCCTGTGCCCAGTATCTATCAGATATTGGAAAACCTGTCTGGATTCGCCACGTGCTAGTTCCAGGATTGACAGACAGAGACGATGACTTGATTGAACTTGGTAAGTTCGTCAAGACTCTTAAAAATGTGGATAAGTTTGAAATTCTGCCTTATCACACCATGGGTGAGTTTAAATGGCGTGAATTGGGAATTCCCTATTCCCTCGAAGGGGTTAAACCACCAACAGCAGACCGCGTTAAGAACGCTAAACAACTCATGGATACCGAAAGTTACCAAGACTATACGAAACGTGTACATGGATAGAAAAGAAGCCTGATGGAAACATCGGGCTTTTGACTTGCAAAAAGACTTAGCAAATCAGCTAAGCCTTTCTTCTTATCTCGAACGTTGTTTTCCAGCGTTGCGATTTTTGTGTTTTTTCTTGCTTGTGATAGCAGTTGGTTGTTCAGGGGTAACGTCTTTTCGTCCATTTGGTGTTGAGAAAGCACTTGCTTTTGGTGGGTTCTTGGCTAGTTCTTCACGGACTTTTTTGCGAAGTTTTGGACGAACGATATAGTTGACGATAAACTGTTGGAGAATCATCATGAAACCACCGACAACCCAGTAAAGTGTAACACTGGCTGGTGAGAAGAGGGAGAAGACGACGATCATGAGTGGGCTCATGTAAATCATTTTTTTAATTTGTTCTCTTTGCATTTCATCTTCTACTCCGTGAAGTGAAAGGAGCGATTGAAGATAGTAAAGGACACCAGCGAAGGCAACCAAAATCATACTTGGAGAACCTAGAGGAATTCCTAGGTAGCTTGCTTGAGCAACACCTTCAGTATGTTGGGCAGCAAAGTAGATAGCAGAGAAGAAAGGCATTTGAAGGAGGATAGGGAAACATCCTACACCACCAAACATGCTGATGCCGTGCTCTTTTTGAGCAGCAAAGAGAGCTTGTTGGGCTTCGAGTTTTTCTTCTTGAGTAGTCGCTTCCTTGAGACGAGTTTGATGTGGCTCAAGGACGTGCTTGAGGGCATTCATCTTTTCAGAGTGAAGCGTTGCCTTCCATGATTGGTAGATACCAAGTGGCAAGATAATCAAGCGCACGATAATGGTTACGATGATGATAGCGACACCAAAGCCTAGACCTTGATCAGTAGCGAAGTACTTGATAGCTTCAGCCATAGGCGCTCCGATCGTATTCCAAATAAATCCTGTCGGCTGACCTGTGGTTTTATCGACATTGACACAGCCAGTTAAGACAAGCAACATAGCCACTCCCATAGCCGAGAATGCAAAACGTTTAATAGATTTCACTGTTTTTATTCCTTCTTTAAAAATTATACCTTTCTATTCTACTGTTTTTTTACAAAATATACAATAGTTCTGGAGACCTAATTTGCGATTTTAAAGTCAGAGTAGGGAGGAAAGTTGCTTAGTTTGACATCTAAGTAGCTTACTTTTGAAAAAGGTGTCGGTCCTTTTCGGATTTCTTGGATAAATTTTGCCATGATAGCAGATGAGTCTGCTTGGGCTAAGATTTCCACTGTGCCATCGTCGTTATTCCATACCCGACCTGTGATGCCACCGATTTCAAGGGCCAGGCTATAAACACCCCAACGAAAGCCGACTCCCTGCACCCTACCTTGGGCAATCATTCTAACCTTTTGCATACCAAACCCCTTTGATTGTGTTATAATATTTCTATGACTATTATAACCTCAAAAGCCAATTCTGTGGTAAAAAATGCTAAGAAATTACACCAAAAAAAATACCGCAAGTCTGCCTATTTGATTGAAGGCTGGCACTTGTTTGAAGAAGCTGTCCAAGCTGGAGTGACGATTGAGAAAATCTTTGCCCTAGAAAGTTACCGAAATCAGTTAGCTGCTTTTCCGCAAACTATCTGGGTGTCAGAGGATATTTTACTAGATTTGGCGGATTCTCAGACTCCACAGGGAATCGTTGCGGTGGTTCAAAAAGAAGAAGTAGGACAAGCTGACTTTAGTCAGGGCAAGTTCTTGTTTTTGGAAGATGTGCAAGATCCTGGTAATGTAGGAACCATCATTCGAACTGCGGATGCAGCAGGCTTTACAGGAGTGATTGTTTCAGATAAATCGGCAGATATCTACAGTCTCAAGACCTTACGTTCCATGCAAGGCAGTCATTTTCATCTGCCTATTTACCGGATGACTAGCCAAGCGCTCCTTAAGGAAACCAAAGAGGCAGCTATCCCTGTGCTAGCTACAACCCTATCTAAAGATTCTGTTGATTACAGAGAACTGCCTCCTATAGAAAATTTTGTACTAGTCATGGGAAATGAGGGCCAAGGAATTAGTCCCCTTATGGCTGAAAGTGCAGACCAGTTGGTCCATATTAGCATGAATGGGCAGGCGGAGAGTTTGAATGTTGCCATTGCAGCTGGTATTTTGATTTTCCATTTAAGCTAATTTTAACTTTTTTTGTTATAATCAAGGAAAGATGTTCATAGAAAAGGAGAAAAGATGAATCACACTATTATACATGACCGTGTAGGTCTCAATCAATTTTACGCTAAGGTATATGCCTTTGTTGGTCTGGGAATCGGACTATCTGCTTTGGTATCAGGCCTTATGTTGACGGTCTTTCAGTCTCAGTTGGTTTACTTTTTGATGCAGGGGCGTCTCTGGTTGACCATTGCAACCTTTGCAGAATTGGCCTTGGTTTTCGTTGCCAGTAGCATGGCTTCAAGAAATAGTCCAGCTGCTCTTCCAGTATTTTTGCTATACTCTGTTTTAAACGGTTTTACCCTTAGTTTTGTGGTAGCCTTCTATACTCCGGGTACAGTTTTATCTGCCTTTGTATCGAGCTCCCTTCTCTTCTTTGTCATGGCTGCAGTTGGTATCTTCACCAAGAAAGATTTGAGCGGTCTTGGTCGAGCTATGATGGCGGCTCTGATCGGTTTGATTATTGCTATGATAGTCAATATTTTCTTGTCTAGTGGTTTCTTTGATTATATGATTAGCGTAGCCATGGTTTTGGTTTTTTCAGGGTTGATTGCTTGGGATAACCAAAAGATTCGCCTCGCCTATGAACAATCACAAGGTCGTGTAGCGACAGGCTGGGTGGTGTCAATGGCTCTCAGCATCTATCTTGATTTTATCAATCTTTTCCTAAGTATTCTACGTATCTTTGGTCGCAATGACTAAAAGGTCTATGAAATCAGTGTTTTGAGTGACACTGATTTTTTTAAAATTTTCTCTTTTCTTTTCTTGGAAATAGGTGTATAATATGTTTATTAAATTTTTGAGGAGTTGTCTATGAAGAAAAGTTTTATCCATCAACAAGAAGAAATTTCCTTTGTCAAAAACACTTTTACCCAGTATTTGAAAGATAAGCTAGAAGTTGTCGAAGTTCAAGGTCCTATCTTGAGTAAGGTCGGTGACGGAATGCAGGACAACCTGTCTGGTGTGGAAAATCCAGTATCGGTCAAGGTTCTCCAAATCCCTGATGCTACTTATGAAGTGGTGCACTCACTTGCTAAATGGAAACGCCACACCTTGGCTCGTTTTGGCTTTGGTGAAGGAGAGGGTCTCTTTGTCCACATGAAAGCCCTTCGTCCAGATGAGGATTCCTTGGATGCAACCCACTCTGTTTATGTTGACCAGTGGGACTGGGAGAAGGTTATCCCAAATGGTAAGCGTAACATCGTTTATCTAAAAGAAACAGTTGAGAAGATTTATAAGGCTATTCGCCTGACTGAGCTAGCTGTTGAAGCTCGCTATGACATCGAGTCTATCTTGCCAAAACAAATCACCTTTATCCATACAGAAGAATTGGTAGAACGCTACCCAGACTTGACACCTAAAGAACGTGAAAATGCGATTTGTAAAGAATTTGGAGCCGTCTTTTTGATTGGTATCGGTGGCGAGTTGCCAGATGGTAAACCGCACGATGGACGTGCACCAGACTATGATGACTGGACAAGCGAGTCTGAGAATGGCTACAAGGGTCTAAATGGTGATATTCTTGTCTGGAATGAGTCTTTAGGTGGAGCCTTTGAGTTGTCTTCTATGGGAATTCGTGTAGATGAAGAAACTCTTAGACGTCAGGTGGAAATTACAGGTGATGAAGACCGCTTGGAATTGGAATGGCACAAGTCTTTGTTGAATGGCCTATTCCCATTGACAATCGGTGGAGGAATTGGACAATCTCGTATGGCCATGTTCCTACTTCGCAAGAGACACATCGGAGAAGTGCAAACAAGTGTTTGGCCTCAAGAAGTCCGCGATACTTACGAAAATATTTTGTAGAGAATCGAACCGCAAGGTTCGGTTTTCTTTCTCTTTTTGTCTATAATTTGGTATAATAAACAGTATGAAAATCGTATCAGGAATCTATGGGGGACGTCCCCTCAAGACACTAGAAGGCAAGACAACAAGACCTACTTCGGATAAGGTTAGGGGAGCCATTTTTAACATGATTGGTCCCTACTTTGAAGGGGGACGAGTCTTGGACCTTTATGCAGGTAGTGGTGGTTTATCTATCGAAGCAGTATCGCGTGGCATGTCCAGTGCTGTTTTGGTGGAGCGAGACCGTAAGGCTCAGACCATCGTGGCTGAAAATATCCAGATGACCAAGGAAGTTGGAAAATTTCAACTCCTCAAGATGGATGCAGAGAGGGCATTGGAACAGGTATCTGGGGAATTTGACCTCGTTTTCTTAGACCCTCCCTATGCCAAGGAACAAATCGTAGCAGATATTGAAAAAATGGCTGAGAGAGAGCTTTTTTCTGAAGATGTTATGGTTGTGTGCGAGACGGATAAGGCCGTTGAACTTCCAGAAGAGATTGCCTGTCTGGGTATCTGGAAGGAAAAGATTTATGGAATTAGTAAGGTGACAGTCTATGTCAGATAAGATTGGCTTATTCACAGGCTCATTTGATCCGATGACAAATGGGCATCTGGATATGATTGAACGGGCGAGCAGACTCTTTGATAAGCTCTATGTCGGTATTTTTTTTAATCCCCACAAACAAGGATTTCTTCCTATCGAAAATCGTAAACGGGGGTTAGAAAAGGCTGTGAAACATTTGGGAAATGTTAAAGTCGTGTCTTCTCATGATGAATTGGTGGTCGATGTCGCAAAAAGACTGGGGGCTACTTGCCTAGTGCGAGGCTTGAGAAATGCGTCGGATTTGCAATACGAAGCCAGTTTTGATTACTACAACCATCAGCTGTCTCCTGATATAGAGACTATTTATTTACATAGTCGACCTGAACATCTCTATATCAGTTCATCAGGCGTTAGAGAGCTTTTGAAGTTTGGTCAGGATATTGCCTGCTATGTTCCCGAGAGTATTTTGGAGGAAATAAGAAATGAAAAAAAAGATTAGATGGCCCTTATACGTCATTGCGGCCTTGATTGTGACTTTCTTGGCATTTGTAGTGCCCTTGCCTTATTATATAGAGGTTCCAGGTGGTTCGGAAGATATTCGCCAAGTCCTTAAAGTAAATGACACAGAAGATAAGGAAGCTGGTGCCTATCAATTCGTTACGGTTGGTGTTCAACATGCCACTTTAGCTCATATGATTTATGCTTGGTTGACACCTTTTACAGATATTCGTAGTGCTCAGGAGACTACAGGTGGTTCTTCCGATGTTGAATTTATGCGAATCAATCAATTCTACATGCAAACATCGCAAAATATGGCCAAGTATCAAGGACTAAAAACAGCTGGTAAGGATATCGAACTCAAGTACTTTGGCGTTTATGTTTTGAATGTGACGGATAATTCAACCTTTAAAGGGATTCTCAATATCTCTGATACGGTCACAGCAGTCAATGATCAGACCTTTGATAGTTCCAAAGACTTGATTGATTACGTCAGTTCTCAAAAATTAGGGGACTCCGTCAAGGTCACCTATGAAGAGGATGGGCAAACCAAGTCTGCAGAAGGAAAGATTATCACCTTGGAAAATGGAAAAAATGGGATTGGAATCGGCTTGATTGATCGTACAGAGGTAATCAGCAATGTCCCAATTAGCTTTTCAACAGCTGGTATTGGCGGCCCAAGTGCTGGTCTCATGTTTAGTCTAGCTATCTATACTCAAATAGCTCACCCAGATCTTCGTAATGGTCGTATTGTTGCTGGTACAGGTACCATTGACCGCGATGGGAATGTGGGGGATATTGGAGGTATTGATAAAAAAGTTGTAGCTTCGGCTAGGGCAGGTGCCGCTATTTTCTTTGCCCCTGATAATCCTGTTAGCGAAGAAGAACAAAAAGCACACCCGGATGCAAAAAACAACTACCAAACAGCCCTAGAAGCATCCAAAACAATCAAGACAGATATGAAAATCGTGCCCGTTAAAACCCTACAAGATGCAATTGATTACTTGAAAAACAATCCCTAGTTTTTAAGTGAAGTTTCCAAACTAGCGCACAAACAGAGAAGATGGTATAATAGTCAAATGGTTCAATTATTATTCACTCTAAGCAGTCACATGCTCTTTATTTATGTGAGTTTTTACCTTTTAAAGGATCTTGTTAGATGGGAAAAGGTTTTAAAAGTGACAGCTGAGAATACAAGAAAAGTTCGTTTATTAGTAGGTTTTTTCAGCATTGTAATGGGCTATATCTTGAGTTCTTTCTTTATCAGCCTGTATCATTTGTGGCAAGAAGCGCTTAGAGGATTATTATAAAATCAAGAGTAAAGGAAACGAGTATGGACAAAATTGTTGTTCAAGGTGGCGATAATCGTCTGGTAGGAAGTGTAACCATCGAAGGAGCAAAGAATGCAGTCTTGCCCTTGTTGGCAGCGACTATTCTAGCAAGTGAAGGAAAGACAGTCTTACAGAATGTACCGATCTTGTCGGATGTCTTTATTATGAATCAGGTGGTTGGTGGTTTGAATGCCAAGGTTGACTTTGATGAGGAAGCCCATCTTGTTGAGGTGGATGCTACTGGCGACATCACTGAGGAAGCCCCTTACAAGTATGTCAGCAAGATGCGCGCCTCCATCGTTGTATTAGGGCCAATCCTTGCCCGTGTGGGTCATGCCAAGGTATCCATGCCAGGTGGTTGTACCATTGGTAGCCGTCCTATTGATCTTCATTTGAAAGGTCTGGAAGCTATGGGGGTTAAGATTAGTCAGACAGCTGGTTACATCGAAGCCAAGGCAGAACGCTTGCATGGCGCTCATATCTATATGGACTTTCCAAGTGTTGGTGCAACGCAGAACTTGATGATGGCAGCGACCCTAGCTGATGGGATGACAGTGATTGAAAATGCTGCGCGTGAGCCTGAGATTGTTGACCTAGCCATTCTCCTTAATGAAATGGGAGCTAAGGTTAAGGGTGCTGGTACAGAGACCATTACCATTACCGGTGTTGAGAAACTTCATGGTACGACTCACAATGTAGTCCAAGACCGTATCGAAGCAGGAACCTTTATGGTAGCTGCTGCCATGACTGGTGGTGATGTCTTGATTAAAGATGCTGTCTGGGAGCACAACCGTCCCTTGATTGCCAAATTGCTTGAAATGGGAGTGGAAGTGACGGAGGAGACGGAAGGAATTCGCGTTCGCTCTCAACTAGAAAATCTAAAAGCTGTTCATGTGAAAACCTTGCCCCACCCAGGATTTCCAACAGATATGCAGGCTCAATTTACAGCCTTGATGACAGTCGCAAAAGGGGAATCAACTATGGTGGAGACAGTTTTCGAAAATCGTTTCCAACATCTAGAAGAAATGCGTCGCATGGGCTTGCATTCTGAGATTATCCGTGATACAGCTCGTATTGTTGGTGGTCAACCTTTGCAGGGAGCGGAAGTTCTTTCTACTGACCTTCGTGCCAGTGCAGCCTTGATTTTGACAGGTTTGGTAGCACAGGGAGAAACTGTGGTCGGTAAATTGGTTCACTTGGATAGAGGTTACTACGGTTTCCATGAGAAGTTGGCGCAGCTAGGTGCTAAGATTCAGCGGATTGAGGCAAGTGATGAAGATGAATAAGAAATCAAGCTACGTAGTCAAGCGTTTACTTTTAGTCATCATAGTACTGATTTTAGGTACTCTGGCTCTAGGAATCGGTTTAATGGTAGGTTATGGAATCTTGGGCAAGGGTCAAGATCCATGGGCTATCCTGTCTCCAGCAAAATGGCAGGAATTGATTCATAAATTTACAGGAAATTAGGCTGGAGAACCAGCCTTTTTCTAAAGATAAGGAGAAATATGAACAAAAAAACAAGACAGACACTAATCGGACTGCTAGTGTTATTGCTTTTGTCTACAGGGAGCTATTATATCAAGCAGATGCAGTCGGCACCTAATAGTCCTAAAACCAAGCTTAGTCAGAAAAAACAAGCGTCTGAAGCTCCTAGTCAAGCATTGGCAGAGAGTGTCTTAACAGACGCAGTCAAAAACCAAGTAAAAGGGAGTCTGGAGTGGAACGGATCAGGTGCTTTTATCGTCAATGGTAATAAAACAAACCTAAATGCCAAGGTTTCAAGTAAGCCCTACGCTGATAATAAAACAAAGACGGTGGGCAAGGAGACCGTACCAACCGTGGCTAATGCCCTCTTGTCTAAGGCTACTCGTCAGTACAAGAATCGTGAAGAAACTGGGAATGGTTCGACTTCATGGACTCCTCCAGGCTGGCATCAGGTCAAGAATCTAAAGGGCTCTTATACCCATGCAGTCGATAGAGGTCATCTGTTAGGCTATGCCTTAATCGGTGGTTTGGATGGTTTTGATGCCTCGACAAGCAATCCTAAAAACATTGCTGTTCAGACAGCCTGGGCAAATCAGGCGCAGGCCGAGGATTCGACTGGTCAAAACTACTATGAAAGTAAGGTGCGTAAAGCCTTGGACCAAAACAAGCGTGTCCGTTACCGTGTAACCCTTTACTACGCTTCAAACGAGGATTTAGTTCCTTCAGCTTCACAGATTGAAGCCAAGTCTTCAGATGGAGAATTGGAATTTAATGTTCTAGTTCCCAATGTTCAAAAGGGGCTTCAACTGGATTACCGAACTGGAGAAGTAACTGTAACTCATACTCAATGAAAANNACGTGGTTTGAAGAGATTTTCGAAGAGTATCAGTAAAAGATAAGATAAACTCCTATATCACTTATGGATGTAGGAGTTCTTTTTTCTAGTTTAAGTAGGGCTAGAGTAGGTACTAAGAAAAAATGGTAACTTCTAAAACTAACTTCCAGTTTTGGGAGAGAGATGGAAGTTACTTTGAGAAGTTACGCTAAGAAAAAAATAATATGTATTGGATTAAATTTTGTGATATAATAAAGGATAAGATACTATTTTAGGAGAAGAACTATGGAAGACCCAAGTAGTCAGAATTTGTTGCTACAATTTGTTTTATTGTTTATCTTGACGGTATTAAATGCCTTTTTCTCAGCCACAGAAATGGCCATGGTTTCTCTTAATCGTGCCCGAGTTGAACAAAAGGCGGAAGAAGGAGACAGACGCTACATCCGCCTGCTGAAGGTACTAGAAAATCCTAACCACTTTTTATCAACCATTCAGGTAGGAATCACCCTGATTACAATCTTATCAGGGGCGAGTTTAGCTGATACTCTAGGACGTGTGATTGCCTCTTGGCTTGGGAATAGCGAAACAGCACAAGCCGTGGCAACTTTTCTATCCTTGGCATTTTTGACCTATATTTCCATCGTTTTTGGGGAATTATATCCTAAGAGAATCGCTCTTAATCTAAAGGATGCCTTGGCCATTCGTACAGCGCCGGTTATCATTGGGATCGGAAAACTAGTCAGTCCTTTTGTTTGGCTTTTAGCTGCTTCGACCAATTTCTTGAGCCATTTGACTCCTATGTCATTCGATGATGCGGATGAAAAGATGACCCGTGATGAAATTGCCTATATGCTGACAAATAGTGAAGAAACGTTGGATGCTGATGAGATTGAGATGCTACAAGGTGTCTTTTCGCTCGATGAACTGATGGCACGAGAGGTTATGGTTCCTCGGACAGATGCTTTTATGGTGGATATTCAGGATGATAGTCAAAGCATTATCCAAAGTATTTTAAAACAAAACTTTTCCCGTATACCAGTTTACGATGGGGATAAGGACAATGTAATTGGAATCATTCACACCAAGAGTCTCCTTAAGGCTGGTTTTGTGGATGGTTTTGATAATATTGTTTGGAAGAAAATCTTACAAGATCCACTTTTTGTACCTGAAACTATTTTTGTGGATGACTTGCTAAAAGAATTGCGCAATACCCAAAGACAAATGGCAATCTTGCTGGATGAATACGGTGGTATGGCTGGTTTGGTGACTTTGGAAGACCTCTTAGAGGAAATTGTTGGTGAAATTGATGATGAAACGGACAAAGCAGCAATAGATGTTCATCAGATTGGCGAGGATACCTACATTGTTCAAGGAACGATGACCCTCAATGATTTCAATAATTACTTTGATGTTGAACTGGAAAGTGATGACGTTGATACCATTGCTGGTTACTATTTGACAGGAGTGGGGACCATTCCGACGACTGAGAAACTTAGCTATGAATTGGTCAGCCAAAACAAACAACTTATCTTAACCAATGATAAAGTGAAAAATGGACGTGTTACCAAGGTAAAAGTCCAAATTACCGAAGTTGAAATAGAAGAAGAAACAGAGTAAACTAGAGGCTTTTGTCACCAGGTGTGACGAAGCTTTTTTCAGTTGATTTCATGAGGGAATTATGTCATGGAAAGAACTTTGCCCCAAAAGTTTTTCAAAATTATCCGTATTTATCAGAAGAAAAATAAAAAAGCCCTTCAAATTGGGCTTTCTGTTCATTTGAAACCTGATAAATCAAGTTATAGAAGGCGGTAGACGGATTTGAACCGACGATCAAGCTTTTGCAGAGCCGTGCCTTACCACTTGGCTATACCGCCTTAACGTTTCTTATTATACCTTGAAAATGATTTTCAGTCAATAGCTTTTTCAGTTTTTTGTACCATAGTGTGATTCGAATGTGATGCCAAGTTTTCTATGGGAAAAAATTACCAAAAAACTACTGAATCCCCTTGAAAAATCTAGCTAAATAGGGTATAATATGAGTAATCATTTGTCGTAGGTTTTGTCTGAAATATTGTCCAGACAGGACTCACAGCAGTTAAATCTTCTGAAAAGTCAGATTTAGCTGCTCTTTTTGTGCTTTTTTTCAGGATTTCGAGTATTTGTAACAAAGACTTAAAGATTCTGAAAATTTATCAAAGGGACACGGTGATAGGGGTTTTATAACCATATGACGATTAGAAAGCCTGATTGACAAGGCTTGGAACTTATTTACAAAGGAGAATCATCTTGGCAGGACATGACGTTCAATACGGGAAACATCGTACCCGTCGTAGTTTTTCAAGAATTAAAGAAGTTCTTGACTTACCAAATTTGATTGAAATTCAAACTGATTCATTCAAAGCTTTCCTAGATCACGGTCTTAAGGAAGTATTTGAAGATGTATTGCCAATTTCAAACTTCACAGACACAATGGAGTTGGAATTTGTTGGATATGAAATCAAGGAACCAAAATACACGCTAGAAGAAGCTCGTATCCACGATGCTAGCTACTCAGCACCAATTTTTGTAACATTCCGCTTGATCAATAAAGAAACAGGCGAAATCAAGACCCAAGAAGTTTTCTTTGGTGATTTCCCAATCATGACAGAAATGGGTACTTTCATCATCAATGGTGGTGAACGTATCATCGTATCTCAGTTGGTTCGCTCGCCAGGTGTTTACTTTAATGACAAAGTAGATAAGAACGGTAAAGTGGGTTACGGTTCAACGGTTATCCCTAACCGTGGAGCTTGGTTGGAACTTGAAAGCGACTCAAAAGATATCGCCTACACTCGTATCGATCGTACTCGTAAGATTCCATTTACAACCTTGGTTCGTGCGCTTGGTTTCTCAGGTGATGATGAAATTTTTGATATCTTTGGTGATAGTGAATTGGTTCGCAACACTGTTGAAAAAGATATCCATAAGAACCCAATGGACTCTCGTACAGACGAAGCTTTGAAAGAAATTTACGAACGCCTTCGTCCAGGTGAGCCTAAGACAGCTGAAAGCTCACGTAGCTTGCTTGTGGCTCGTTTCTTTGACCCACGTCGCTATGACTTGGCAGCCGTTGGTCGTTACAAGATTAACAAAAAACTCAATGTCAAAACACGCTTGCTCAACCAAACTATTGCTGAGCCATTGGTAGACCCTGAAACAGGCGAAATCTTGGTAGAAGCTGGTACAATCATGACTCGTAGTGTGATTGAAAGCATTGAAAGCCATTTGGATGGTGATTTGAACAAGATTGTCTACATTCCAAATGATGCAGCCGTTGTGACTGAGCCTGTTGTTCTTCAAAAATTCAAGGTTGTTGCTCCAACTGATCCAGACCGTGTCGTAACAATCATTGGTAATGCCAATCCAGATGACAAGGTTCGTATCGTCACTCCTGCAGATATTCTTGCTGAGATGAGCTACTTCCTCAACTTGGCTGAAGGACTTGGCCGTGTAGATGATATCGACCACCTTGGAAACCGTCGTATCCGTGCGGTTGGTGAATTGCTTGCCAACCAAGTACGTCTTGGACTTTCTCGTATGGAACGTAATGTCCGTGAACGTATGTCTGTTCAGGACAATGAAGTCTTGACACCGCAACAAATTATCAACATCCGTCCTGTAACAGCTGCGGTGAAAGAATTCTTTGGTTCATCACAGTTGTCACAGTTCATGGACCAACACAACCCGCTTTCTGAGTTGTCTCACAAACGCCGTTTATCAGCCTTAGGGCCTGGTGGTTTGACACGTGACCGTGCTGGATATGAAGTTCGTGACGTGCATTACACTCACTATGGTCGTATGTGTCCAATCGAGACACCTGAAGGACCTAACATCGGTTTGATCAATAACTTGTCATCTTACGGACATTTGAACAAGTATGGTTTTGTTCAAACACCATACCGTAAAGTTGACCGTGAAACAGGCGTTGTTACGAACGAAATCGTTTGGTTGACAGCCGATGAAGAAGATGAATTTACTGTAGCACAGGCTAATTCTCGTCTGAACGAAGATGGAACCTTTGCTGAGAAGATTGTCATGGGACGTCACCAAGGGGTCAACCAAGAGTATCCAGCGAATATTGTTGACTACATGGACGTTTCACCAAAACAGGTAGTTGCCGTTGCGACAGCATGTATTCCTTTCTTGGAAAACGATGACTCCAACCGTGCCCTCATGGGAGCCAACATGCAACGTCAGGCTGTGCCATTGATCAATCCTCAAGCACCTTACGTTGGTACTGGTATGGAATACCAAGCAGCCCACGATTCAGGAGCTGCTGTGATTGCTCAGTATGATGGTAAAGTTACGTACGCAGATGCTGACAAGGTAGAAGTTCGTCGTGAAGATGGTTCATTGGACGTTTACCACATCCAAAAATTCCGTCGTTCAAACTCAGGTACTGCCTACAACCAACGCACTCTCGTAAAAGTTGGCGATGTCGTTGAAAAAGGCGATTTCATCGCTGACGGACCTTCTATGGAAAATGGAGAAATGGCGCTTGGACAAAACCCAATCGTTGCCTACATGACTTGGGAAGGTTACAACTTCGAGGATGCCGTTATCATGAGCGAACGCTTGGTCAAAGACGATGTCTACACATCTGTTCACCTTGAAGAATACGAATCAGAAACACGCGATACAAAGCTTGGGCCTGAAGAAATTACTCGTGAAATTCCAAACGTTGGTGAAGATGCCCTTAAAGACCTTGACGAAATGGGTATTATCCGTATCGGTGCTGAGGTTAAAGAAGGTGATATCCTTGTAGGTAAAGTAACACCTAAGGGTGAGAAGGACCTTTCAGCTGAAGAACGTCTCTTGCACGCTATCTTCGGAGATAAATCTCGTGAAGTGCGTGATACTTCTCTTCGTGTACCACACGGTGCCGATGGTGTCGTTCGTGATGTTAAGATCTTTACACGTGCAAATGGAGATGAGTTGCAATCAGGTGTCAATATGCTGGTTCGCGTCTACATCGCTCAAAAACGTAAGATCAAGGTCGGAGATAAGATGGCCGGACGTCACGGAAATAAAGGGGTTGTCTCTCGTATCGTTCCTGTAGAAGACATGCCTTACCTTCCAGATGGAACTCCAGTCGACATCATGTTGAACCCACTTGGGGTGCCATCACGTATGAATATCGGTCAGGTTATGGAGCTTCACCTTGGTATGGCGGCTCGTACTCTTGGTATCCACATTGCAACACCAGTCTTTGACGGAGCAAGTTCTGAAGATCTTTGGTCAACCGTTAAAGAAGCAGGTATGGATAGTGATGCCAAAACGATTCTTTACGATGGACGTACTGGAGAACCGTTTGATAACCGTGTTTCTGTTGGAGTCATGTACATGATCAAACTCCACCACATGGTTGATGATAAATTGCACGCGCGTTCAGTCGGACCTTACTCAACTGTTACCCAACAACCACTTGGAGGTAAAGCCCAGTTTGGTGGACAACGTTTCGGTGAGATGGAGGTTTGGGCTCTTGAAGCCTACGGTGCGTCAAATGTCCTTCAAGAAATCTTGACTTACAAGTCTGACGATATCAACGGACGTTTGAAAGCTTATGAAGCTATTACAAAAGGAAAACCAATTCCAAAACCAGGTGTTCCAGAATCCTTCCGAGTTCTTGTCAAAGAATTGCAATCTCTTGGTCTTGACATGCGTGTCCTAGACGAAGATGACCAAGAAGTGGAACTTCGCGACTTGGATGAAGGAATGGACGAAGATGTCATCCACGTAGATGACCTTGAAAAAGCCCGCGAAAAAGCAGCACAAGAGGCTAAAGCAGCCTTTGAAGCTGAAGAAGCTGAGAAAGCAACAAAAGCGGAAGCAACAGAAGAAACTGCTGAACAAGAATAGGCAGTTCACTTAGAATAGAAAGGGAAGAAATAGTGGTTGATGTAAATCGTTTTAAAAGTATGCAAATCACCCTAGCTTCTCCAAGTAAAGTCCGTTCATGGTCTTATGGAGAAGTCAAAAAACCTGAAACAATCAATTACCGTACCTTGAAACCAGAACGTGAAGGTCTCTTTGATGAAGTTATCTTTGGTCCTACAAAAGACTGGGAATGTGCTTGTGGTAAATATAAACGCATTCGTTACAGAGGGATTGTTTGTGACCGCTGTGGGGTTGAAGTAACGCGTATGAAAGTTCGTCGTGAGCGTATGGGACATATCGAATTGAAAGCTCCTGTATCTCACATCTGGTACTTCAAGGGGATTCCAAGCCGTATGGGCTTGACCCTTGATATGAGCCCTCGTGCCCTTGAGGAAGTGATCTACTTTGCGGCTTATGTGGTGATTGACCCTAAGGATACACCACTTGAGCACAAGTCTATCATGACAGAGCGCGAATACCGTGAGCGTTTGCGTGAGTATGGTTATGGATCATTCGTTGCCAAGATGGGTGCCGAAGCTATCCAAGACCTCTTGAAACAAGTAGATCTTGAAAAAGAAATTGCTGAACTCAAAGAAGAGTTGAAAACAGCGACTGGACAAAAACGTGTCAAAGCCATCCGTCGTTTGGATGTTTTGGATGCCTTTTACAAGTCTGGAAACAAACCTGAATGGATGATTCTCAACATCCTTCCAGTTATTCCACCAGATCTTCGTCCAATGTTGCAGTTGGATGGTGGCCGTTTTGCCTCATCTGACTTGAATGACCTTTACCGCCGTGTTATCAACCGTAACAACCGTTTGGCTCGTTTGCTTGAGTTGAATGCACCAGGTATCATCGTTCAAAATGAGAAGCGTATGCTTCAAGAAGCAGTTGACGCTTTGATTGACAATGGTCGTCGTGGTCGTCCGATCACAGGACCAGGTAGCCGTCCACTGAAATCTTTGAGCCACATGCTTAAAGGTAAACAAGGACGCTTCCGTCAAAACTTGCTCGGTAAACGTGTTGACTTCTCAGGACGTTCCGTTATCGCCGTTGGTCCAACTCTTAAGATGTACCAATGTGGTGTGCCACGTGAAATGGCGATCGAGCTCTTTAAACCATTCGTCATGCGTGAAATCGTCGCTCGTGATATCGTGCAAAACGTCAAAGCTGCTAAACGCTTGGTCGAACGCGGAGATGAGCGTATCTGGGATATTCTTGAAGAAGTGATTAAAGAACACCCAGTGCTTTTGAACCGCGCACCGACCCTTCACCGTTTGGGTATCCAAGCCTTCGAGCCAGTCTTGATTGATGGTAAGGCCCTTCGCTTGCACCCGCTTGTCTGTGAAGCCTACAATGCCGACTTTGACGGGGACCAAATGGCCATCCACGTACCGCTTTCAGAAGAAGCCCAAGCAGAAGCTCGTATCCTCATGCTAGCTGCTGAGCACATCTTGAACCCGAAAGATGGGAAACCGGTAGTTACTCCATCTCAGGACATGGTTTTGGGTAACTACTACTTGACCATGGAAGAAGCTGGTCGCGAAGGTGAAGGAATGGTCTTCAAAGACCGTGACGAAGCGGTTATGGCTCACCGCAATGGTTATGTTCACCTCCACTCACGTGTTGGTATCGCAACAGACAGCCTCAACAAGCCTTGGACAGAAGAGCAAAGACATAAGGTCTTGCTTACAACAGTTGGTAAAATTCTCTTCAACGATATCATGCCAGAGGGGCTACCATACTTGCAAGAACCAAACAATGCCAACTTGACAGAAGGCGTTCCAGCTAAATACTTCTTGCCACTTGGTGGAGATATCAAGGAAGCAATCAGTAAACTTGAACTTAACCCTCCATTCAAGAAGAAAAATCTTGGAAATATCATCGCTGAAATCTTCAAACGTTTCCGTACGACAGAAACTTCTGCCCTACTTGACCGTATGAAGAACCTCGGTTACCACCACTCAACTCTTGCAGGATTGACAGTGGGTATTGCCGATATCCCAGTCGTTGATGACAAGGCTGAAATCATTGAAGAATCACACAAACGTGTAGAACAAATCACCAAACAATTCCGTCGTGGTATGATTACAGACGACGAGCGTTACAATGCTGTTACAGCTGAATGGCGTGCTGCTCGTGAAAAATTGGAGAAACGTTTGATTGCCAACCAAGATCCTAAGAACCCAATCGTTATGATGATGGACTCTGGAGCCCGTGGTAACATCTCAAACTTCTCACAGCTTGCCGGTATGCGTGGTCTGATGGCTGCTCCGAACGGACGTATCATGGAATTGCCAATCCTTTCAAACTTCCGCGAAGGTTTGTCAGTACTCGAAATGTTCTTCTCAACTCACGGTGCCCGTAAAGGTATGACCGATACGGCCCTTAAGACAGCCGACTCAGGTTACTTGACTCGTCGTTTGGTTGACGTTGCCCAAGACGTTATCATCCGTGAGGACGACTGTGGAACAGACCGTGGTCTCTTGATCCGTTCTATCGCAGAAGGAAAAGAGATGATCGAGTCTCTCGAAGAGCGTCTCAATGGTCGTTACACTAAGAAAACTGTTAAACATCCAGAAACTGGTGCAGTTATTATCGGTCCAAATGAGTTGATTACAGAAGACAAGGCGCGTGAAATTGTCAATGCTGGTGTGGAAGAAGTGACTATCCGCTCTGTATTTACATGTAACACTCGTCACGGTGTCTGCCGTCACTGTTATGGTATCAACTTGGCGACTGGTGATGCGGTTGAAGTTGGTGAAGCAGTTGGAACAATCGCTGCCCAATCTATCGGGGAACCTGGTACACAGCTTACAATGCGTACCTTCCACACGGGTGGGGTTGCCTCAAATACCGATATCACTCAGGGTCTTCCTCGTGTCCAAGAAATCTTTGAAGCCCGCAATCCTAAAGGGGAAGCGGTTATCACAGAGGTTAAAGGACAAGTTACAGCTATCGAAGAAGATGCTTCAACTCGTACCAAGAAAGTCTTTGTTAAGGGCGAAACTGGTGAAGGCGAATATGTTGTTCCATTTACCGCTCGTATGCGTGTTGAAGTTGGGAACCAAGTAGCGCGTGGTGCTGCTCTGACAGAAGGTTCTATCCAACCAAAACGTCTCCTTGCAGTTCGTGATGTCTTGTCAGTTGAAACTTACCTTCTCGGTGAAGTACAAAAAGTTTACCGTAGCCAAGGGGTAGAAATCGGTGACAAACACATCGAGGTAATGGTTCGTCAAATGATTCGTAAAGTCCGTGTCATGGATCCAGGTGACACAGATCTTCTCATGGGTACCCTCATGGATATCAATGACTTTACAGATGCCAACAAAGATGTCCTTATCGCAGGTGGTGTTCCAGCGACAGGTCGCCCAGTCCTCATGGGAATTACCAAAGCCTCACTTGAAACCAACAGTTTCTTGTCAGCGGCTTCCTTCCAGGAAACAACTCGTGTCCTTACTGACGCGGCTATCCGTGGTAAGAAAGACCATCTCCTTGGACTTAAAGAAAATGTTATCATCGGTAAGATCATCCCAGCAGGTACTGGTATGGCTCGCTACCGTAACCTTGAACCACATGCTATCAACGAAGAAGAATACCTTAATCCTCCAGTAGAGGAAGAAGGAAACGAAGAAACAACAGAAGTAGTTGTGGATACTGCCGTTGAAACTGTGGAAGAAACAGTAGAATAAAAGAGAATGAGAGAGCCTTCGGGCTCTCTTTCGCTTTTCTGAAAACTTTCTCCATTTTTCCATGGAATGTGGTAAAATAAAAGAAAGAAGCTGACAAAGGAGACAGGTATGGAACAAACATTTTTTATCATTAAACCAGATGGTGTAAAAAGAGGACTAGTGGGTGAAGTGTTGAAACGTATCGAACAACGTGGATTTACAATTGAAAAATTGGAGTTGCGTACACAGCTTTCAGAAGAGTTAATTGACCAGCACTATCAGGACTTGGTTGGTCAAAGTTTTTACCCACCGATTCGTGAATTTATGACTTCAGGACCGGTTCTTGTAGGTATCATTTCTGATCCCGAAGTAATCGAAACTTGGCGGACCATGATGGGTGCAACTGATCCAGAAGAAGCTTTACCAGGAACTATTCGAGTTGATTTTGCAAAAGCTGCTGGAGAAAATGAGACTATCCAAAATGTTGTACATGGTTCAGATTCAGAAGAGTCAGCTAAGCGAGAAATTGCTCTTTGGTTTTAAGAGTTGATTGGCTCAATCAATCGGTTAAAAGCTCATTTGAATAGAAAGTATAGTCACATAAAAAAGAAAGGACTAACTTCGTCCTTTCTCATTCTTAGTTTTTCTTCAACCTACTACAGTAGATAAACATACTGAATAGCTACTGTCTTGACTCATTTAATTCTTAAAAATTGATAGAGTTGACAAATGGTAGAAAAAAGCTCTTTTTAATAAGTTAAGTATCAACTACAGTTACGATTAGCATTCGTTACTTAACCCACTCACCATTATAGTTTACGTAGTAACCATCTACTGTGGTATTAACAGCTAGAGCACCTGAACCATAGGCATAATACCATTTACCATTGATTTGGAACCAGCCTGTTTTCATATCTCCATTACTTGCATTTAGATAGTACCATATTGAACCATCTTTCACCCAACCTGTGGACATTGCACCTGATGAACGAAGATAGTACCAGTTATTACCAACATAAGCCCAACCTGTTGCCATTGCACCTGATGAACGGAGGTAGTACCACTTATTGCCAATTTGCTTCCAACCAGTTTGCATGATACCAGTTTCTGAATCTAGATAGTACCAAGCTGAACCATCATTTATCCAACCTACACGTCTTTCACCACCAAGATTCTTATTCCCAGAATTTCCTGTTTTTGCTAGGTAATACCAGTTAGATTGATCATAAAGCCAACCTGTCTTTAAATAATGATCTTGATCAAAGTAGTAGTATGCTAATTTAAGAACTTCGGGACCTTCCCAGCCTTCACCATGTTTTTTCCCAACGGTTAAGGAATATTTTAGCTCTAATTCTTGCCAACCAACAAACTCTTGTAGCACTCCATTTTCGTCAAAGTAGTACCACTCTGACTTTGGAAAACCTTCTAATCTGATACCATTTGGGTAAGGATCAATTGTACTACCTTTAGATGGAAACGGGATATATTGCCAGCCGACAACCATCTCTCCAGATAGAGAATCAAAATAATAGTACTTACCATCAATCACTCGCCAGTAGGTTTCTTTGAGGTTCCCCTTTTTGTAATAGGTTCTACCGTTTTCTTGGACAAACTGCCATCCTTCAGAATCATCTGCAAATACTGTACTGGTCCCTAGCAAACCAAAGAAAATTACTGTTAGTCCAGCTTGCATAGTTTTTTTCAAAAGTTTCATTTATATATACCTCCAATATTAAATCCATTCACCAGATGAAGCGAAATTATAAACTTTACCATCAATAGTTTGGCTACCTGTAACCATTGCTCCACTTGAATTGAGATAATACCAATTTCCTCCCACTTTTATCCAACCGGTTTTCATGTCTCCATTTTTATTATCTAAGTAATACCATCTGCCTCGTATATATTTCCAACCTGTTGCCATTGAACCAGAGTTTTCCAGATAATACCATTTCCCATTTACTTTTTGCCAATCTGTGAGCATCTTACCGGAGGCGTCTAGATAGTACCAAGTGTCATTTATCTTTTGCCAACCTGTTTGTTTCGTACTGTTCTTATAATAGTACCAAGTACCACCAATCAATTTCCAACCATCAATAGAATGCCCTCGAATAACAGAGTAGATGAAAGATAGAGCCTTCTCATTTAACTTGACAGCATAATTCATTTGTTCTGCCTCACTCCCATTGGTATGAACTCCGACAACCCTATTGGTAGAATCATATACTGCTGAACCGCTTGCACCACGCAAAGTATCTACTTGATAGAATAAAAAATCATTTGTATCTTGAAGTATCGTTTTTGTATCAGTATACATCTGCTTAATATCCTTATTAACAGCAGAATATCCCGTAACTGTTACATCTAGATTTTTAGTATTTTCTAAATTATTTGGAAGTCCTAACGTCCCCAATTGAGCGCCAATCGGTTCTTCCAAAATTAAAACTGCTAAGTCATAGGTAGTAAGCTCATCTGGATCAGTATTTCGAAATTCTTTTAAATAGCGAGCTTCTTTTACTTTTATCCGACCAAACGGCACACTATTTGGAGTACGAGCAGGAGTAACATATAGTTCTTCTGCATCTTTACCAAACTCATGTTTATAAATATTATGAGCAGCAGTAATAAGGACATTATCCTTTATAAAATTGGCACTCCCTCAATAAGTTACATCTTTACCA
>NZ_VMKU01000043.1:0-6483 GCF_013276315.1 Streptococcus sp. 2741
ATACTCAATGAAAATCAAAGAGCAAACTAGGAAGCTAGCCGTAGGTTGCTCAAAACACAGTTTTGAGGTTGTAGATAAGACTGACGAAGTCAGTGAGCATATCTACGGCAAGGCGAAGCTGACGTGGTTTGAAGAGATTTTCGAAGAGTATTAGTCCAAACCGTAGTTGTAGTCATCATCTTGCATGGCTTCAACTTCGCCAAGAAGGTAACCATTTCCGACTTGAGAGAAGAAGTCATGGTTGGAAGTTCCTGTTGAAATACCGTTCATAACGATTGGGTTGACATCTTCAGCTGAATCTGGGAAAAGTGGATCTTGTCCCATGTTCATGAGAGCTTTATTGGCATTGTAGCGAAGGAAGGTTTTAACCTCTTCAGTCCAACCAACACCGTCATAAAGACTCTCTGTGTAGCCTTCTTCATTTTCATAAAGAGTATAGAGCAGGTCGTACATCCATTCTTTTAGCTTTTCTTGCTCTTCTTCAGGTAATTCATTGAAACCAAGTTGGAATTTGTAACCAATGTAGGTTCCGTGAACAGATTCATCACGAATAATCAATTTGATGATTTCCGCAACGTTGGCAAGTTTGTTGTTACCAAGATAGTAGAGGGGAGTGAAGAAACCTGAATAGAAGAGGAAGGTTTCGAGGAAAACGCTAGCAACTTTCTTTTCAAGTGGGCTACCGTTTAGGTAGATTTCGTTGACAATCTCAGCCTTCTTTTGTAGGTAAGGATTGGTATTGGTCCATTCGAAAATTTCTTCAATCTCAGCCTTAGTATTCAAGGTAGAGAAGATTGATGAGTAAGATTTAGCGTGAACAGATTCCATAAATTGGATGTTATTGAAAACAGCTTCCTCATGTGGTGTACGGATATCTGCGCGAAGGGATTGAACCCCAGTTTCAGATTGCATAGTGTCGAGAAGGGTTAAACCACCAAAAACTTTTCCGACCAAGTCTTTCTCTTTGTTAGATAGCTTTCTCCAGTCATCCAAGTCATTTGACAAGGGAATACGTGTATCGAGCCAGAATTGCTCTGTCAGCTTTTCCCAAGTTGATTTGTCGATGACATCTTCGATGGCATTCCAGTTAATGGCTTTATAGTAAGTTTCCATTTGAAATCTCTTTCTGTGTTTAGTATTGCGAACTCACAATTATTCTATTTTACCATAATTCTATAGGAGTATCGCACAAAAAGTCGGAATCCCGACTTTTAAAATGTTACATAAATTATGTTATGACATAGTAGATTTGATTTTATCAGTGCTGCTTAGGGAAAAATAGTGTTTCTATGCTAGAAACTAAATCACACAGCTTTCACATTGGTTGGCACCGACTTCTCCACCGTCATCTGTAAAGGTGCGGACGTAGTAGATAGACTTGATTCCCTTGTTAAAGGCATAGTTACGAAGGATGGACAAGTCACGTGTCGTTTGTTTATTTTCCCTCTTCCATTCGTAAAGGCCTTTTGGAATGTCACTGCGCATGAAGAGGGTGAGTGAAAGTCCTTGATCCACGTGTTCAGTCGCAGCAGCGTAAACATCGATGACTTTACGCATATCCATATCGTAGGCAGAAGTGTAGTAAGGAATGGTTTCTGTAGACAAGCCAGCAGCAGGGTAGTAGATTTTACCAATTTTCTTCTCTTGGCGTTCTTCGATACGTTGCGTAATCGGGTGGATAGAAGCAGAAACGTCGTTGATATAGCTGATAGAACCATTTGGCGCTACAGCAAGGCGATTTTGGTGGTAAAGACCATCTGCTTGAACCTTGTCGCGAAGTTCAGCCCAATCAGCAGCACCAGGGATAAAGACATCTTTGAAGAGTTCTTTAACACGGTCTGATTTTGGAACAAACTCGCCAGTCACATACTTGTCGAAGTAGCTTCCGTTAGCATAGTCTGATTTTTCAAAGTTGTGGAAGGTAATACCACGTTCACGCGCGATATTGTTTGACTCAACCAAGGTCCAGTAGTTCATAAGCATAAAGTAGATGCTTGTAAATTCAACAGACTCAGGTGATCCATATTCAATCAATTGTTGGGCAAGGTAGCTGTGCAGTCCCATGGCACCAAGTCCAAAGGTGTGAGCTTGGCTATTTCCATGGTCGATGGTAGGAACAGCTACGATGTGTGAACTATCTGTAACGAAAGTAAGGGCACGAACCATAGCACGGATAGAACGACCAAAATCAGGTGAAGTCATCATGTTAACCACGTTGGTTGAACCAAGGTTACATGAAACATCTGTTCCCATTTGAAGGAATTCTTGAGCATCGTTGATCAAGCTTGGTTCTTGGACTTGAAGAATCTCAGAACACAAGTTACTCATGATAATCTTACCATCAACAGGATTTGCACGGTTAGCCGTATCAATGTTGACTACATAAGGGTAGCCAGACTCTTGTTGCAATTTAGAGATTTCAGTTTCCAAATCACGCGCCTTGATTTTTGTCTTGCGGATGTTTGGATTTGCGACCAATTCATCGTATTTTTCAGTAATGTCGATGTAGTTGAATGGCACACCGTATTCTTTTTCTACAGAGTAAGGACTGAAGAGGTACATTTCTTCATTTTTACGAGCCAATTCGTAGAATTTATCAGGTACTACAACACCAAGTGATAGGGTTTTGACACGAACTTTTTCATCGGCGTTTTCTTTCTTAGTTGAAAGGAAGGCGATGATGTCTGGGTGAAAGACGTTGAGGTAGACAACACCGGCACCTTGACGTTGCCCCAATTGGTTGGAGTAAGAGAAGCTGTCTTCGAAGAGTTTCATAACTGGCACAACCCCAGAGGCTGCTCCTTCATAACCCTTGATAGGTGCACCAGCTTCACGAAGGTTGCTGAGGGTAATTCCCACACCACCACCAATACGTGAAAGTTGAAGAGCTGAGTTGATAGAACGTCCGATAGAGTTCATATCATCCGTCACTTGGATTAGGAAACAAGATACTAACTCCCCACGGCGAGCACGTCCAGCATTCAAGAAGGAAGGAGTAGCAGGTTGGTAGCGTTGGTGGATGATTTCATTGGCAATATCGATTGCAACAGCTTCATTCCCATCAGCGAAATAAAGGGCGTTGAAGAAGACACGGTCTTCCATATTTTCAAGATAGTATTCACCGTCATTAGTCTTTAAGGCATATTGATTGTAAAATTTATAAGCTGCCATGAATGACTTGAATTGGAAGTTTTGGTCTTTGATAAATTGAGCCAATTCTTCCAAGAACTCTGGACGGTATTTCTTGATAAAGGCTGTTTCGATGTAGTTGTGTTTAATGAGGTAATTGATTTTGTCTTTGATTGAATCAAAAACCATAGTGTTTGGAACTACATTTTCTTTAAAGAAAGCATCCAAGGCTTCCTTATCTTTATGAAGCATGATTTGTCCATTAACAGGACGGTTAATTTCGTTATTAAGACGGAAGTAAGTCACGTCTTCAAGATGTTTTAATCCCATAAAATTTCCCTTATCTAATTACAAAAGAAAGGCTTCTAAGTTAGCCCTAAAAGCAGTTTCTTCTGGATGATGTACTAAGATTATGCTAATTGTTTCAGTTTTCCTGGTTGGAAACCTGAAAAGACTTCAGTTGGTGTTTGGATAACAGGAGCTGCGCTAAAACCGAGCTCTTTAACTTGATCGACGTACTCAGGTTGCTCATCAAGATTGATTTCACGATAAGAGACATTATTACTGTCCAAGAAACGTTTGGTCATCTTACATTGGACACAGTTGTTTTTAGAATAAACGGTTACCATTGTGTAACTCCTCTTCAAAATTTAATACTATCCTAGTATATCAGAAAATAAAATTTTGTCAATGATTTGAACTAAATATAGTGGTCTGTTTTTCTAGTAAAGCTCACAAAACACAATATGTAGTGTTTGTTTTATAAAACAGCAATAATTATCCTATAAATTGTTTTTGAAGAAACTATATCCTGTGTTTTGTTATCTAGGATAGAAGATTTTCAGCAAGTTATCTGAAAGGAAATTGAAGGAAAATCCAGAAAATGCTTGAAAAAAATCCTAGAAGATGGTATAATACCAAACTGTAAGGGTTATCACATATAACTCAAAAAAGAAAGAACAAAAGGAGAGTCAAACTATGGCTTCTAAAGATTTCCACGTAGTGGCAGAAACAGGTATTCACGCACGTCCAGCAACATTGTTGGTGCAAACTGCTAGCAAATTTGCTTCAGATATCACTCTTGAATACAAAGGTAAATCAGTTAACCTTAAATCAATTATGGGTGTTATGAGTCTTGGTGTTGGCCAAGGTGCTGACGTAACTATCTCAGCTGAAGGTGCAGATGCAGATGACGCCATCGCTGCAATCTCAGAAACAATGGAAAAAGAAGGATTGGCATAAGGGAAATGACAGAAATGCTTAAAGGAATCGCAGCATCTGACGGTGTTGCAGTTGCAAAAGCATATCTACTCGTTCAACCGGATTTGTCATTCGAGACTGTTTCAGTCGAAGATACAAACGCAGAAGAGGCTCGTTTGGATGTTGCTCTTGAAGCTTCTCAAAACGAGCTTTCTCTTATCCGCGAGAAAGCTGTAGGTACGCTTGGTGAAGAAGCGGCTCAAGTTTTTGACGCTCATTTGATGGTTCTTTCTGACCCAGAATTGATTGGTCAGATTAAAGAAACAATTCGTGCTAAGAAAGTCAATGCAGAAGCAGGTCTTAAAGAAGTGACTGATATGTTCATCACTATCTTTGAAGGCATGGAAGACAACCCATACATGCAAGAACGTGCAGCGGATATCCGCGACGTGACAAAACGTGTATTGGCAAACCTTCTTGGTAAGAAATTGCCAAACCCAGCTTCTATCAATGAAGAAGTAATCGTGATTGCACATGACTTAACACCATCTGATACAGCTCAATTGGACAAAAACTTTGTAAAAGCTTTTGTAACAAACATCGGTGGACGTACAAGCCACTCAGCTATCATGGCACGTACACTTGAAATTGCAGCTGTATTGGGAACAAATAACATCACTGAAATCGTCAAAGACGGTGATATCCTTGCCGTTAACGGAATTACTGGTGAAGTGATTATCAACCCAACAGATGAACAAGCGGCAGAATTTAAAGCAGCTGGTGAAGCTTATGCTAAACAAAAAGCTGAATGGGCACTTTTGAAAGATGCTCAAACAGTGACTGCTGACGGTAAACACTTCGAGTTGGCAGCTAACATCGGTACTCCAAAAGACGTTGAAGGTGTTAACAACAACGGTGCAGAAGCTGTTGGACTTTACCGTACAGAGTTCTTGTACATGGATTCTCAAGACTTCCCAACAGAAGATGAGCAGTATGAAGCGTATAAGGCTGTTCTTGAGGGAATGAATGGTAAACCAGTGGTTGTTCGTACAATGGATATTGGTGGAGATAAGGAACTTCCTTACTTCGATATGCCACACGAAATGAACCCATTCCTTGGATTCCGTGCCCTTCGTATCTCTATTTCTGAAACTGGAGATGCAATGTTCCGTACACAAATCCGTGCCCTTCTTCGTGCTTCTGTTCATGGTCAATTGCGTATCATGTTCCCAATGGTTGCCCTCTTGAAAGAATTCCGTGCAGCTAAAGCAGTTTATGAAGAAGAAAAAACAAATCTTCTTGCTGAAGGAGTTGCAGTTGCGGATGACATCCAAGTTGGTATCATGATTGAAATTCCTGCAGCAGCTATGCTTGCAGACCAATTTGCAAAAGAAGTTGACTTCTTCTCAATTGGTACAAATGACTTGATCCAATACACAATGGCGGCAGACCGTATGAACGAACAAGTTTCATACCTTTACCAACCATATAACCCATCAATCCTTCGCTTGATCAACAACGTTATCAAGGCAGCTCACGCTGAAGGTAAATGGGCTGGTATGTGTGGTGAGATGGCTGGTGACCAGACAGCTGTTCCACTGCTTGTCGGAATGGGCTTGGATGAGTTCTCTATGTCAGCAACATCTGTACTTCGTACACGCAGCTTGATGAAGAAACTCGACACAGCTAAGATGGAAGAGTACGCAAACCGTGCCCTTACAGAATGCTCAACAATGGAAGAAGTTCTTGAACTTCAAAAAGAATACGTTAATTTTGATTAATGTGATTAACCTTGTAACCTAGTTGCAAGGTTTTTTGGGCGCATTTTGGAAAAGTATGGTCTAATACTCTTTCAAAATCTCTTCAAACCACGTCAGCGTCGCCTTAACGTAGATATGCTCACTGACTTCGTCAGTCTTATCTACAACCTCAAAACTGTGTTTTGAGCAACCTGCGGCTAGTTTCCTAGTTTGCTCCTTGATTTTCATTGAGTATAAGATTTTTGAGTAAAAAGCATAGAAAAACAGCCCCTAAGGACTGTTTAATCTTATACTGTAGCTGCTTGATCCAAGCTTTCACCGATAGCGGCTAGGCGCTCGATTACTTCAGCTTGTGTCAATTCATTTTTTGAAACATAGCGGTTACGTGGGTGAA
>NZ_VMKU01000044.1:0-1735 GCF_013276315.1 Streptococcus sp. 2741
GCATTGATTCACTGGCTTATCTGGTTAAAACCCACTTTGAATTGGATCCTTTCTCCGGTCAAGTTTTTCTCTTTTGTGGTGGACGTAAAGACCGCTTTAAAGCCCTTTACTGGGATGGTCAAGGATTTTGGCTACTATATAAACGCTTTGAGAACGGTAAGTTGACTTGGCCAAGTACAGAAAAGGATGTCAAAGCTCTCACACCTGAACAAGTAGACTGGCTGATGAAGGGCTTTTCTATCACTCCCCAAATAAATTCATCAGAAAGTCGTGATTTCTATTGAAATGATGCCTTTCTTTTTAGTATAATAAAGTTAGAAAACAAGGAGGGGAAGACGATGAAAGACTTATTAAAAATCATTCAACAACAGAGTGCTACAATTGATAGTCTCACCAATGAACTTGCCCTTCTTCGTGAACAAGTGGCTTATCTAACGCAAAAGCTCTATGGAAAATCCTCTGAGAAAAGTGTTTGTCCATCTGGACAAGTCAGCCTTTTTGAGGAGGAAGCTTCATCTGATGAAGATGGAGAGGTTCCCAGTTGAAAGAGAAGAAATCACCTATAAACGTAAGAAAGCTAAAGGAAAACGTCAAGCTCTTCTTGCCCAATTCGATTCAGAAGAAGTTCATCATCGCTTAGAGGATTGCATTTGCCCTGACTGTCAGGGAGAGCTAAAAGAGATTGGAGCGAGTCTTCAAGGCCAAGAATTAGTCTTTATTCCTGCGCAATTAAAACGCATAGATCATATCCAACACTCTTACAAATGCCAAGCATGCAGTGAGAAAAATCCGAGTGATAAAATTGTGAAAGCTCCTATCCCTAAAGCCCCTTTGGCGCATAGCCTTGGCTCAGCTTCTATTATCGCTCACACCATCCATCAGAAGTTTAATCTGAAGGTCCCCAATTATCGCCAAGAAGAAGATTGGGCTAGGATGGGTTTACCAATCACACGTAAGGAAATCTCTAATTGGCATATCAAGGCGAGTCAATACTATTTGGAGCCCCTCTATAACCTCTTGCGAGAGAGACTATTGACTCAGCCCTTACTTCATGCGGATGAAACTTCTTATAGGGTGCTAGAGAGTGATAGCCATCTGACCTACTATTGGACTTTTTTGTCTGGGAAAGCTGAGAAGCAAGGAATCACGCTGTACCACCATGATCAGCGTCGAAGTGGTTCAGTAGTACAAGAATTCCTAGGAGATTATTCTGGATATGTGCATTGTGATATGTTGCGGCAGTAACTTAGGACTTTAGTCCTCTAGTTCTGCCTATGCGATAGCAGTCCAAGGTTTAGGAGCAAGGCGACGCTAAGCTTGGTAAACTGCGAACCGCTAGAAGCTTATCGTCAACTGGAAGAAGCTGAACTTGTTGGATGTTGGGCGCATGTGAGAAGGAAGTTTTTTGAATCCACCCCCAAGCAAGCAGATAACTCATCCTTAGGAGCTAAAGGTTTAGCTTATTGTGACCAGTTATTTGCCTTGGAAAGAGACTGGGAGGTTTTGCCAGCTGATGAACGACTACAGAAACGTCAAGAAGAGCTCCAACCCCTAATGGAAGACTTCTTTGCTTGGTGTCGGCGTCAGTCAGTTTTACCTGGTTCAAAACTAGGAAGGGCAATTGAATACAGTCTCAAGTATGAAGAAACCTTTAAGGCCATTTTGAAAGACGGGCATCTGGTCCTTTCCAATAATCTAGCTGAACGCGCCATTAAATCATTGGTTATGGGACGTA
>NZ_VMKU01000044.1:1751-1923 GCF_013276315.1 Streptococcus sp. 2741
TGGTTGTTTTCTCAAAGTTTTGAAGGAGCTAAAGCAACAGCTATTATTATGAGTTTGTTGGAAACAGCTAAACGTCATCAACTAAATAGTGAAAAATATCTATCCTATCTTCTAGAATGTCTTCCAAACGAGGAAACTCTCGTAAACAAAGAGGTTTTAGAGGCTTATTTAC
>NZ_VMKU01000045.1:0-4545 GCF_013276315.1 Streptococcus sp. 2741
CAACTATTGACTTGGTACAAGATCCTACTACAGGTGACGTTACAGTAACACCTAAGAAACCAGATGGCTCAACTTATCCAGAAGGAACAATGGTAGAACTTCCAGGTAAGGATGGTCGTCCAATTAAAGTGACGATTGGAGCAGATGGTTCAGCTAAGGTTCCAAATGATCAATTACCAGATACTACGGTTGTAGGTAAGGCTAAGATTACAGAACCAGGTAAAGCAGCTGTAGAAGTTCCTAATGTAACAACACCAGCTAAGGTAACAGTCTCTACGGAACAGCCAAGTAAATCACATAATGTATTGCCAAATACAGGAACAGAATCAAATGCGACTCTTGCTTCTCTAGGACTTCTTGGTATGCTAAGTGGACTCGGATTTGCGTTTAGAAAGAAAAAAGAAGACTAAAATAAAAGTTTAGTCAAGCTGATATACATTCTTCTGTATTTTAAAAATGAGCCCTATTAATTCTGCTGATTATTTTAGGAATCGAGTACAAGGGATGTTTAGATGAAAAGCGAACAATTTTAGAATTGTTCGCTTTTTAAATGGCTCTTTGTCAACTGTAGTGTAACGGTAACCGCCCAATAACGAAGTATATTGAAAAATCTCCAGACTAGTGAACTCACGGATAGTTCCTAATTTGGAGATTTCTTATTTGCACTTTTCTTGTACAACTTTAGTCCATGGTAAACAAGCCTCTAAAACCTCTTTGTTTACGAGAGTCTGCTAGTTTGGGGGTCGCTTCAAAAAATTTCCTTCTCACATGCGCCCAACATCCAACAAGTTCAGCTTCTTCCAGTTGACGATAAGCTTCTAGCGGTTCGCAGTTTATCAAGCTTAGCGTCGCCTTTCTCCTAAACCTTGGACTGCTATCGCATAGGCAGAACTAGAGGACTAAAGTCCTAAGTTACTGCCGCAACATGTCACAATGCACATAGCCAGAATAATCTCCTAGGAATTCTTGTACTACTGAACCACTTCGACGCTGATCATGGTGGTAAAGCCTAATCCCTTGTTTCTCAGCTTTCCCAGACAAAAAAGTCCAATAGTAGGTCAGATGGCTATCACTTTCTAAGACCCGATAAGAGGTTTCATCCGCATGAAGAAGAGCGTGTTCTAACAACTTTTCTCGTAAAAGCTTATAAAGGGACTCTAAATAGTATTGACTCGCCTTGATATGCCAATTAGAGATTTCCTTACGTGTGATTGGTAAACCCATCTTAGCCCAATCTTCTTCTTGGCGATAATTGGGAACCTTCAGATTAAACTTCTGATGGATGGTGTGAGCGATTATAGAAGCTGAGCCAAGGCTTATGCGCCAAAGGGGCTTTAGGGATAGGAGCTTTCACGATTTTATCACTCGGATTTTTCTCACTGCATGCTTGGCATTTGTAAGAGTGTTGGATATGATCTATGCGTTTTAATTGCACAGGAATAAAGACTAATTCTTGGCCTTGAAGACTCGCTCCAATCTCTTTTAGCTCTCCCTGACAGTCAGGGCAAATGCAGTCCTCTAAGCGATGATGAACTTCTTCTGAATCAAATTGGGCAAGATGGAGCCTCATAATCCAGTTTAGCAATGATTTCCTTCTATTAATGATATCCATAATTTGGGCATTAGGGTCTTTGATATCGAGTAGTTTTGTGATAAAATGTAATTGTTCCATATGAATCTTTCTAATGATGGTTTGGTTGCTTTTCATTATAGATCTTATGGGACTTTTTTTCTACAACAAAATAGGCTCCATAATATCCATAGGGGATTTTCCTACTACAAATATTATAGAGCCAAAATCTCCAGCCTAGAGAATTCATGAGGGTCTGAAAGGGTCAGGTATTTATGTTTTGTCATAGTAGAGCTCATTTCTAACTCAAACGTCTCACACTAAATTCCACCATAAAAATCTGTTTTAGGCCAATTTCCACTTTGACCAGACTAGGGGGAGTTATCCGAATCATAATTTTAGATAAATATTGGGTAAACATTGGGAAAATACTTGACATATATGTTGTAGAAGAGTATAATGATGGTGATTCAGGTGATTAAAAATAATAATAAAGAGGTGACCTAAATGGGGAAGAAAAAGATGATTTTTGCTAGCCTAGCCAGTGCGGTAGTTTTAGGGGCTAGTCTTACTAGCGTTCAGCAATTGGCTGTAAAAGCTGATGAATCAAATACTACTAACACTAGCAAAGCATCCGAAAAATCTAAAAAGGATCTTGAAAAAGCGGAAGCAGCTAGAAAAGAAGCTGAAGCTAAAGTTGCTGAACTACAGAAAAAAGTAGAGGAAGCGAAAGCAAAAGCTGAAGAAGCTGCTAAGAAAGCAAAATCCGAAGCAGATGATGCTAAAGCTGCAGAAGAGGCAAAAGCCAAAGCTGAAAAAGCTAAACAGGCTGCTGATGCTGAGCTAGCTGCTGCTAAAAAGGAAGAAGCTGATGCTAAAGAAGCAGTGATGAAGGCTTTGACAGAACTTGAAAAGGATGCCGAAGCTAAAATTAAGGCAGATGACAAGATTACTGACAAAGCAGCAGCTATTAAAAAAGCAAAAGAGAGAATCGGTAAAGAAGATTTACTAAAAGCAATTGAAAATGGTCAAATCAAGGCCAGTGATGTTGTAAAGGAATTGCCAACAAAGGAAGATGAAGAACGAGTTATTACTAGCAAAGATTCTTCTCTTCCTGAAGAGATAAAAGCTAAAATCAAAAAAGCCGAGGAGGCTGATGCCAAACGTCCACAATCAGAAAAACTGCAAGACAAGGCGGATCAATTGGGGGATGAAATTGACTCTCTAACCAAGCAAGCTAATAAGGCTAAAGCCGAAGCTGAGAAAAAAGCTGCAACTCTGGTAGAAGAACAGAAAAAACTAGAAGAAGCGAAAACAGCTCATGAAGCGGCACAAGCTGAATTTGAAAAGGCTTTAGCACTGGCTGAGTCTTATAAAGAAGATATTGATACTCGTGTTGACGACTTCAATGAAACTCTGAAAAAGGTAAAGGAAGCAAAAGCTAAGGAACCAAACACTTTGCTTAAAGAAGAACTTATTGATGCATTTACTCAATTAGAGGAGGCTGAAGAAGCTAAGATTAATGCAGATGATAAGATTAAGGACAAAGCAGCAGCTATCAAAGAAGCAAAAGAGAAAATCGGTAAGGAATATTTACTAAAAGCAATTGAAAATGGGGATATTTCACTAGAGGATGTTGTGAAAGAATTACCAACAGAAGATGCTAAAACTACACCTGACAGCACAAACGTGGTTTATGAGAAAAAATCGCTTCCTTCAGATAAAATGATGGAAGTTGAGAAAGCCGAAGCTGCAGAGAAGGCACGTCCAGAGTCAGAAAAACTGCAAGATAAGGCGGATCAATTGGGAGATGAGATTGACTCTCTAACCGAGGAAGCTAATAAACTTAAAGCTGACTTTGAGAAAAAAGCTAAAGAACTTGAAAATAAACAAAAGGATTCAGAAGATTATAATCAAGCCAAAGCTGATCTTGAGGAGAAATATGGAGTTCTGGAAGCTTATAAGGATGCGATTGACTTTCGTGTTGATAAACTCAAAGAGACTCTTGAGAAGATAGAAAAAGTTAAGACCTCAGATCAGAAAAAAGAAGATAAAGCCAAAGCTGATCTTGAAGCAGCCTTGACAGAGCTTGAAAAGGATGCCGAAGCTAAGATTAATGCAGATGATAAGATTAAGGACAAAGCAGCAGCTATTCAAGCAGCCAAAGCGGCAATCGGTAAGGAAGATTTACTAGACGCAATTGAAAGTGGTGCTATCAAGGCTAGTCAAGTTTTGGATGAATTACCAACAGAGAATGCTAAACCTGCCTCTGAAAATAACAATACGTTTGATACTTATTTCAATCTTCCGTCTGATATAAAAGATAAAATTGAAAAAGCCAAAGAAGATGATGCTAAACGTCCAGAGTCAGAAAAACTGCAAGACAAGGCGGATCAATTGGGAGATGAAATTGACTCTCTAACCAAGCAAGCTAATAAAGCCAAAGCCGACCTTGAGCAAAAAGCTAAAGCTCTTAAGGAACAAAAAAGAAAACTCAAAGCAGCAGAGGCAGCTCGTGCAGCAGCAGAAGCTGAATTTAACCAGGCGGATGCCCTTGTTGAGTCTTACGCAGACGATATTAATTCTCGTGTTGATGATTTCAACAAGACCCTTGAAGAAGTAAAAGAAGCAAAAGCTAAAGAACCAGCTAAAACGGAAGAAGAAACTCCAGCTCAACCCCAAGAAGAAGCAGATCCTAGAATTGCGGAGTTAGAGCAAAAAGCAGCAGAATCGAAGAAAACAGCTGACGATGCGACTGCTAAGGCTGAAAAAGAAAATAAAGAAGCAAGAGAAGCTGAAAATTCAAAAGCTGAAGCTGACCAAGCTCAAACAGCAGCAGAAGCTGAACTAGAGAAGGCTAAAGCTGAGGCTGAAAAAGCAAAAGCAAAAGTTGAAGAGCTTGAAAAAGCAGAAAAAGCTGATCAGGAACCATCTGAACAGCCAGCAGAACCAGCTCAACCAGCGGAACCAGCTCA
>NZ_VMKU01000046.1:0-8415 GCF_013276315.1 Streptococcus sp. 2741
TAACCATGCGCTATCTAAGGAGAGAAGCAAGGTTGAGAACATCTTTGCCAAAGTAAAAACGTTTAAAATGTTTTCAACAACCTATCGAAATCATCGTAAACGCTTCGGATTACGAATGAATTTGATTGTTGGTATTATCAATCATGAACTAGGATTCTAGTTTTGCAGGAAGTCTAGTATAAAATACGGACTAATCAAGATAAAAGAATAGTGAATCATAAAAATCGATTTACTAGATACCATAGTATCTTATAGTTGCTAATAAGAAGTTAGTCTAGCAGAATGAATCTCTCATTTCTCCCACACTAATCTGTAATTTGTCTATACATTTCCGGTCTTCTATCTCGAAACAAGCCCCAGTTTAGGCGTTCGCTTGCTCCCTTATCTAGGTCATAAGTTACTAACAGAACAGCTTCTTCTTGTCTTTCAGCTCGTTCTAGAATAGCTCCTGTTTCATCCGTCATAAAGGAGGAACCGTAGAAGTCAAGACTGGAACTCTGTCCACCATTTTCCTCACTTGGAGTGACTTCCTCCAAACCATAACGATTGGCTGCAATGACTGGAACAATATTTGCTGCTGCGTGTCCTTGCATGGTACGTTGCCAATGACCACAACTATCTGTATCCAAAATTGGCTCTGAACCGATGGCTGTAGGATAAAAGAGCAATTCAGCACCACTCAATGCAAGACAGCGCGCTGTTTCAGGGAACCATTGATCCCAACAGATACCGATACCAATCTTGGCATAGCGAGTATCCCAGACCTTGAAACCAGTGTTACCAGGCGTGAAATAAAACTTTTCTTGATAATAATGGTCATCTGGTATGTGGGTTTTCCGATAAACACCCAGCACTTCCCCATCTGCATCAATAACGGCAATAGAGTTATACAAGACATTGCCATCTTTTTCATAGAAACTGATTGGTAGAACAACCTGTAGTTCCTTAGCAAGCACTTTAAAATGCTGAATAGCTGTATTGTCTGTCACCGACTGGGCATGCTGGTAGTAGTCATACTGACGTTCCTGACAGAAATAGGGACGTTCAAACAACTCGGGCAAGAGAATAATTTGGGCACCTTGTTCTGCAGCCTGACGTACTAAACGCTCTGCGGTTTGGATATTTGTTGCCACATCCTTGGCGCATTGCATCTGAATGGCTGCAACTCTTACATTTCTCATCTTTTTCTCCTATTCTGGGATTTGTTGGGTGATACAGTGGATATTGCCACCACCTAAAAGAATATCTCTGGCTGGTATTCCGACAACTTTACGATCTGGGAAACACTCACTGAGAATATCTAAGGCTACTTGGTCGTTTTTATCTTGAAATTGGGGAACCAAGATAGCCTTATTGGCGATATAAAAGTTTACGTAGGAAGCTGCTAGTCGTTCACCTGCGTAGCGTTCTTCTTCACCTTCTTCATAGATGTAGCCTGACAAATCCTCTTCTGTCACAACTTGACGAACTGCAGGGATAGGCAATTTATGAATGATAAAGTGACGACCTTTTGCATCTGTTTCCTTTTCTAAAAGCGCTAAATCAGCTGCTGACATGGCATATTGAGGATCGCTTTTGTCGTCTGTCCAAGCCAAAACAAGCTCTGCAGGACCAACAAAGGCAGCAACATTATCAACGTGTTCATTGGTTTCGTCCTGATAAATACCATAAGGAAGCCAGATAATTTTTTCGGCTCCAAGGCTGTCTAATAAGGTATTCTCGATTTCCTCTTTACTGAGATGAGGATTGCGACCAGAGCTTAGTAGGCAACTTTCAGTCACAAGAATGGTTCCTTGACCATCGCTGTGTATCGCTCCGCCTTCTAGCACAAAAGGTTTGGCATCGTAAACAGGCATTTCCAAGACCTCAGCAAAATTACTGGCTACTTGGTCATCATCTTCATAGTCTTGATAAAGACCATCGACTGCACCACCCCAAGCATTAAAAGACCAATCCACAGCTAATTTCTGGTCTTTATCATTGACAAGAATAGTCGGACCTGTATCACGGGCCCAGGCATCATTGGTGGGAATGTCTAAATAAACAATCTTGTCTCCAAGATAAGATTGGGCTTCAGCTAAGTAGTCTTGGTCCACCAAAAGATAGACTCTTTCTCCTTCTGCTATGGTCTTAATAATCTGGCTGAAAGCTCTTTTAGCAGCCTTTCCTTGAAAAGGCCATGATCCTGGTCGAGTCGGCCATATCATGAGGGTACCATGGTGTGCTTCGTACTCTGCTGGCATGCGATAGCCTAATTTTTTGGGACTTTCCATCATGATAATCTCCCTTTAAAATCTTGATAGCCAAATGCTTTGACTAAGCTACAGTCTCCCTGTTCGTCCATGAGATAGAGACTTGGCAATCCAATACCATTAAAGGTATTATTTTTGACAAAAGAATAAATGGCCATGTCTTGAAAATAAAGTCTGTCTCCGATTTGAACTGGATTTTCAAAGCTATAGTCTCCAATTACATCGCCCGTCAGACAAGTATTGGAAGAAAGTCTATAGGTATGGGCTTTTTCCTGTGCCTCAAAGCCATTTCTCAAAGGTGGACGATAGGGCATCTCAAGTACATCAGGCATATGGCAGGTCGCAGAGGCGTCTAAAACCAAGATTTCCATACCGTTTTCGACAATATCTAATACCTCAGTTGCTAGATAACCCGCATTGAGCGCAATGGCTTCACCCGGCTCGATATAGATTTCAAGATTGTAAGTTTTTCGGATACGCTTGATTTCTGAAATCAGCAAATCTACATCATAGTCTTCTCTTGTAATGTGATGGCCGCCCCCCATATTGAGCCATTTGACCTCATGCAAATAGGAACCAAACTGCTCTTCTACTGCTTTCAAAGTTGTCTCTAAATCATCTGCACCCTGCTCGCAAAGGGTGTGAAAATGAAGACCATCCACCAAATCCAGCAAATCACTAGGAATTTTATCTAGTGTAACGCCAAAACGAGAACCTGGTGCACAAGGATCATAGAGAGCATGATCTCCTTGAGTTGAACACTGAGGGTTAAGTCGCAGCCCCACGCTTATACCAGCATCCCGACAACGAGCTCCATGCTTACGCAACTGTCTCTCTGAGTTAAAAACGATATGGTCTGTTATCTCCAGCAATTCCTCCAAGTCTGCATCCTTGAAAGCAGGTGCAAAAACATGGACTTCGCCAGGAAATTCTTCCCCTGCCAATTTGGCTTCATAAAGTCCACTAGCAGTCGTACCAGATAGATACTGGCTAATCATGGGATAGGTTTTGTAGAGGGAATATGCCTTCTGGGCAAGCAAAACCTTGCAACCGGCTTCTTCTTGTACATATTGTAAAATGCGACAGTTGTCTTCTAACTTTGCCAAGTCAATGACGTAAGCTGGTGTTGGTACTTGTTCTAGCTTCATTAGTCCACCATTTGTGGATTTTCAACCACAACCCAAGGCAAGCCATACTCATTCAAAGCTTCCATGAATGGATCTGGATCCAATTCTTCAAGGTTGTAAACTCCAGCTTGTTTCCAAGTACCGTTCATAACCAATTTTGTTCCAATCATGGCTGGAACGCCAGTCGTGTAAGAAATAGCTTGTGAACCAACTTCCGCGTAACATTCCTGATGGTCGCAGACATTGTAGATGTAGATGGTCTTTTCAACGCCATCTTTTACACCTGTAAAGATACATCCAATATTGGTTTTACCTACAGTAAGTGGGCCAAGGCTTGCAGGGTCTGGAAGCAAGGCTTTTAAAAATTGAATCGGAACGATGTCTTGGCCGTTAAAGTTAATGGTATCCGTACGAAGGAGTCCTACATTTTCAAGACATTTCATATGTGTCAAGTAAGATTGACCAAAAGTCATAAAGAAACGAATGCGTTTGACTCCAGGAATGTTCTTGGCCAGCGATTCAATTTCTTCATGGTGAAGGAGATACATATCTTTTTGTCCAACTTGAGGGAAATCATACTCACGCTTGATAGACATAGCTTCGACTTCGACCCATTTCCCATCTTCCCAGTAAGAACCTGGAGCAGAAACCTCGCGGAGATTGATTTCTGGGTTAAAGTTTGTCGCAAATGGATAACCGTGGTCACCACCATTACAGTCTAAAATGTCGATATAGTGGATTTCGTCAAAGTAGTGTTTGAGGGCATAGGCTGAAAAGACACTAGTCACACCTGGGTCAAAACCAGAACCAAGAAGAGCGGTCAAGCCTGCCTCTTTGAATTTTTCTTGATAAGCCCATTGCCATGAGTAGTCAAAGTAAGCAGTAAAACCAAGTTCCTTACAACGTTTCTCATAGATGGCACGCCACTCAGGGTCTTCTGTGTCTTCTGCTTCGTAGTTGGCTGTATCGATATAGTGAACACCTGTTGCCAAACATGCGTCCATAATGGTCAAGTCTTGATAAGGCAAAGCTACGTTCAAAACAGCTTCTGGTTTGTAGCTTTCAATCAGGGCAATCACTTCTTCTACCTTGTCAGCATCAAGAGCTGCTGTCTCAATCTTAGTATTTGTTTTGCCTTCTAATTTAGCCTTCAAGTCATCACATTTTGACTTGGTACGGCTAGCAATCATAATTTCTTTAAAGGTTTCGCTATCTTGGCAAATCTTTGAAATAGCAACTTGGGCAACGCCCCCACATCCAATAACTAATAAACGACTCATTTTTTTCCTTCCTCTTCTTCTAAAATGTCCTCAACATACTTGGGCAACATAAAGGCCCCTACGTGTAAGTTTGCAGTGTAGTATTCTGTGAAAAGCTGGCGTTTTTTCCAGCCTTCTTTGTCAAAATCTTTGACAGGGTGGTATTTTTTCGATGCAAATCCAAACAACCAATAACCAGCAGGGCTAGTTGGGATATGGGCCTGATAAACTCGACTGATTGGAAAGGCTTGATTAACCTTGCGGTGCATGCTTCGGCAAGCCGACTCATCCTCGTCAAAGAAGGGACTCCCATGCTGGTATATCATGATGCCGTCTTCCTTCAGAGCTCTGTAACTGTTGCCGTAAAATTCCTTGGTAAAGAGACCTTCCGTATGACCAAATGGATCTGTCGCATCGTTGATGATAATGTCGTAATCATCTTCACAGTTTCGCAAAAAGCGTAGCCCATTTTGATAGTAAATGGTAACACGAGGGTCATCAAGACCTGCAGCAAAATCTGGGAAATACTCACGACAAACCTCTACCAACATTTCATCAGGTTCTACAATATCGATTTGTTCCAATTCTGGATAGAGTGTTAATACTTGAGCAACACCACCGTCACCACCCCCAATAACCAAGACTTTCTTGGGATTGGGATGTACAGCCATGGGAACATGAACGGTCATTTCATTGTAGACAAAATCATCCGCATCTGAGAATAAAACATGCCCATTTAAAATCAAAATCTTTCCAAAAGCTGGCGTATCTAAGACTTCTATATCCTGCCATTCACTTTTACCAGCATAGAGTTGCTTGGCTGTTCTCAGGGACAATTTCACATCTGGAGTATGAACTTCAGAAAACCATAAATCCATCTAGTTCTCCTTTCTCTTAATGACGTTGATGTGATTGACCTCTGGATCTTCCGTCCCTTGGAGGGAGCAACCACGTTCCTTGGCAAATTGGATATAGTCGACAATTTCTCGTGTAATGCGTTCTCCAGGAGCCAAGATAGGAATACCTGGAGGATAGCACATGACAAATTCCCCACAGACCTGTCCGACAGATTCGTCTAAAGACAAACTTTTTCTCTCTGAATAGAAGGCTTCTTGTGGAGACAGCACCAACTCAGGCTGAATATATTCTCCAGCTATTAAGTCTTTTCCATCTCTTGAGTAGAGTCTCTTGATATCCGCCAAAGCACCGACCAAACGTTCGATGTCTTGGATGCGGTCACCGATGGAAATATAGGCTAAGATATTCCCAATATCACCAAATTCGATCTGAATATCGTATTCGTCTCGCAAGAGGTCATAAACCTCGATACCTGTTAGCCCAATTCCCTGAGTGTAAACGGACAGCTTGGTCACGTCAAAATCACAGACTGACACACCGTCTATTAACTCTTTTGAATAGGCATAGTAGCCACCGATAGCATTGATTTCACGACGAGCGTACTCGGATAGCTCAATGACCTTCTCAAACGACTCTTTACCACGAAGGGCCAAGTTGCGACGTGAAATATCTAAACTAGCCATCAACAAGTAAGAGGCGGATGTTGACTGGGTCAGGTTGATGATCTGACGAACGTACTCAGGATTCATCTGCTCCCCGATTAAAAGAAGCGAACTTTGGGTCAAACTCCCACCAGACTTATGCATGGAAACTGCTGCCATATCAGCACCTGCATCCATAGCAGAAATTGGAAGTTTATCTGTAAAATGCAAATGCGCTCCGTGGGCCTCATCTACTAAAACCATCATGCCAGCTTCATGAGCCATTTTTGTCAATCCCCTTAGGTCTGAACAGATTCCGTAGTAAGTAGGGTTGTTAATCAAAATGGCCTTGGCATCTGGATGGTCCTTTATGGCCTTGGCTACTCGGTCATTTTCAAGACCTAAAGCGATACCAATCTTAGGATCTACACTCATCTCGATATAGATGGGAATGGCACCACATAGAACCAGCGCATTGATAGCAGATTTATGGACATTACGTGGCAGAATAATCTTATCTCCAGCCTTACAAGTAGAAAGAATCATAGTCTGCACTGATGAAGTTGTTCCACCAATCATCAGAAAAGCATAGCTAGCTCCAAAAGCATCTGCAGCCAGCTCCTCTGCATCCCGAATAATAGAAATGGGGTGCCCTAGATTATCCAAGGGTTTCATCGAATTAACATCAATGCCAACACATTTTTCTCCTAACAGTTCGACAAGTTCTGGATTTCCTCGTCCACGCTTGTGACCTGGCACATCAAAGGGGACAATCCTTTTCTTGCGTAGCTTGACCAAGGCCTCATAAATTGGGGCTTGGTTTTGATCTAACTCTTTCAAGACATACTCCTTTCAATATTTTTAGAACCTTATGAAAACTAAGGAACTAAAGGTTGACTCATGAAAAAAGAGCAGGTTTTCACCTGCTCTGCAATCTTCTGACGTTTTTATGTTTGTTTCTGTTGAGTATGTCTGTTCCCGATGTTTCCTAACTCTCTAGTAGCAAATATTACGTACTTTATTGATCGTTTCACAAGATGACGTGTGCTTTCACCACACTAAAAATTTATGAATTAGGACAAGTGTCCTAACATCAACTTATAAAAGTAGGCTTTTAACCCTATCAATAATGTGGTTTTTCAACCACGCTTCGGCATTCAACCCTGCCTGTCCGTAGGCATTTTTTACTCGGGTTTATATTTGCTAGAAAACATCATCTCATTTTCTAAGCTCCATTACTATATCATGTTTTTAAGAACTTGTAAAGCGTTTTACGAAAAAAATATAAAAAAGTTCGCAAAATATTTGGATTTTATTTGATTTTACACTAATTGTTCTCTTGTAAACGATTATAAAGTGAACAAAATGTTTATCGTATTTAATTTAAAATTCTTTATAATATTCTATACACTTTACCCTCGGTGTTTGATCTATTAGAGAAGATGTCGACATTTTTATATCATTAAAATCGTGCAACTTTTTTCAGATACTTTTAAAAGATTGATTTCATTATCTGTTTCCTTTATACTGGATAAAAGGAGAATAGTATGTCAGAAACAAATCACGAAATCGATTCAAATTTTGCAGGTCGTTTAAATATCTTGCGTGCGGGTGTTCTTGGTGCCAACGATGGAATTATTTCCATTGCTGGTGTGGTTATCGGGGTTGCTAGTGCTACGAGCAATATCTGGATTATCTTTTTATCAGGTTTTGCGGCTATCTTAGCTGGCGCCTTTTCAATGGCGGGTGGAGAATATGTATCCGTTTCAACTCAAAAAGATACCGAGGAAGCGGCCGTTGCGCGTGAGCAACTCTTGCTAGACCAAAATATGGAACTAGCCAAAAAGTCCCTCTATGCAGCCTATATCCAAAATGGTGAGTGTGAAACATCAGCCCAACTTCTCACCAACAAAGCCTTTTTAAATAATCCGCTCAAGGCTTTGGTAGAGGAAAAATATGGGATAGAGTATGAAGAATTTACCAATCCTTGGCATGCTGCTATCTCTAGCTTTATTTCTTTTTTCCTTGGTAGCTTACCACCAATGCTGTCAGTAACTATTTTCCCAAGTGAATACCGCATCCCTGTTACTGTCCTTATCGTCGGTGTGGCTCTTCTTCTCACTGGTTACACTAGTGCCAAACTTGGAAAGGCTCCGACTAGAACAGCTATGATTCGGAACCTAGCTATTGGTCTCTTGACCATGGGCGTTACCTTCCTGCTCGGACAACTTTTCAGCATTTAATACTCTTCGAAAATCTCTTCAAACCACGTCAGCGT
>NZ_VMKU01000047.1:0-14939 GCF_013276315.1 Streptococcus sp. 2741
CTTGAACTTGAAATTTGGCCTCCTTATCCTATTTGTCTGACTAGTGCAAGCTAGTCAGATTTGTGGTAAAATAGATAAGATATGACAAAAGAATTTCATCATGTAACGGTCTTACTCCATGAAACGATTGATATGCTCGACGTAAAGCCTGACGGTATCTACGTTGATGCGACTTTGGGCGGAGCAGGACATAGCGAATATTTATTAAGTAAATTAAGTGAAAAAGGCCATCTCTATGCCTTTGACCAGGACCAGAATGCCATTGACAACGCGCAAAAACGCTTGGCTCCTTACATTGAAAAGGGAATGGTGACTTTTATCAAGGATAACTTCCGTCATTTACAGGCACGTTTGCGCGAAGCTGGTGTTCAGAAAATTGATGGAATTTGTTATGACTTGGGAGTGTCTAGTCCTCAGCTGGACCAGCGTGAGCGTGGTTTTTCTTATAAAAAGGATGCGCCACTGGACATGCGCATGAATCAGGATGCTAGTCTGACAGCCTATGAAGTGGTTAACAGTTATGACTATCATGACTTGGTTCGTATTTTCTTCAAGTATGGAGAGGACAAATTCTCTAAACAGATTGCGCGTAAGATTGAACAAACTCGGGAAGTCAAGCCAATCGAGACAACGACTGAGCTGGCAGAAATTATCAAGTCGGCCAAACCTGCCAAGGAACTCAAGAAGAAGGGGCATCCTGCTAAGCAGATTTTCCAGGCTATTCGAATTGAAGTTAATGATGAACTGGGGGCGGCAGATGAGTCCATCCAGCAGGCTATGGATATGTTGGCTCTGGATGGTAGAATTTCAGTGATTACCTTTCATTCCTTAGAAGATCGCTTGACCAAGCAATTGTTCAAGGAAGCTTCAACAGTTGAAGTTCCAAAAGGCTTACCCTTCATCCCAGATGATCTCAGGCCCAAGATGGAATTGGTATCCCGTAAGCCAATCTTGCCAAGTGCAGAAGAATTAGAAGCCAATAACCGCTCGCACTCAGCCAAGTTGCGCGTGGCCAGAAAAATTCACAAGTAAGAGGAAAAAAGATGGCAGAAAGAATGGAAAAAACAGGTCAAATACTACAGATGCAACTTAAACGGTTTTCGCGTGTGGAAAAAGCTTTTTACTTTTCCATTGCTGTAACCACTCTTATTGTAGCTATTAGTATTATTTTTATGCAGACCAAGCTCTTGCAAGTGCAGAATGATTTGACAAAAATCAATGCGCAGATAGAAGAAAAGAAGACCGAATTGGACGATGCCAAGCAAGAGGTCAATGAACTATTACGTGCAGAACGTTTGAAAGAGATTGCCAATTCACACGATTTGCAATTAAACAATGAAAATATTCGAATAGCGGAGTAAGATATGAAGTGGACAAAAAGAGTAATCCGTTATGCGACGAAAAATCGGAAATCGCCGGCTGAAAACAGACGCAGAGTTGGAAAAAGTCTGAGTTTATTATCTGTCTTTGTTTTTGCCGTTTTTTTAGTCAATTTTGCGGTCATTATTGGGACGGGCACTCGCTTTGGAACAGATTTAGCGAAGGAAGCTAAGAAGGTTCATCAAACCACCCGTACAGTTCCTGCCAAACGTGGGACTATTTATGACCGAAATGGAGTCCCAATTGCTGAGGATGCAACCTCCTATAATGTCTATGCGGTTATTGATGAGAACTATAAGTCAGCAACGGGTAAGATTCTTTACGTAGAAAAAACACAATTTAACAAAGTTGCAGAGGTCTTTCATAAGTATCTGGACATGGAAGAATCCTATGTAAGAGAGCAACTCTCGCAACCTAATCTCAAGCAAGTTTCCTTTGGAGCAAAGGGAAATGGGATTACCTATGCCAATATGATGGCTATCAAAAAAGAATTGGAAACTGCAGAGGTCAAGGGGATTGATTTTACAACCAGTCCCAATCGTAGTTACCCAAATGGACAATTTGCTTCTAGTTTTATCGGTCTAGCTCAGCTCCATGAAAATGAAGATGGAAGCAAGAGTTTGCTGGGAACCTCTGGAATGGAGAGTTCCTTGAACAGTATTCTTGCAGGGACAGACGGTATTATTACCTATGAAAAAGACCGTGTAGGAAATATCGTACCAGGTACAGAACTGGTATCGCAACAAACTGTGGATGGCAAGGATGTTTATACAACATTGTCTAGTCCGCTACAATCTTTCATGGAAACTCAGATGGATGCCTTTCTAGAAAAAGTAAAAGGTAAGTATATGACCGCGACCTTGGTCAGTGCAAAGACCGGTGAAATCCTCGCTACCACCCAACGACCTACCTTTAATGCAGATACTAAAGAAGGAATCACTGAGGACTTTGTTTGGCGTGATATTCTTTATCAAAGTAACTATGAACCAGGATCAGCCATGAAGGTTATGACGTTAGCTTCTTCTATTGATAATAATACCTTCCCAAGTGGAGAATACTTCAATAGCAGTGAATTCAAAATAGCGGATGCGACGACTCGAGATTGGGATGTTAATGATGGTTTGACTACTGGTGGGATGATGACTTTCTTACAAGGTTTCGCTCACTCCAGTAATGTTGGAATGAGTCTACTTGAACAAAAAATGGGAGATGCTACTTGGTTGGATTATCTAAAACGCTTTAAATTTGGGGTTCCAACTCGCTTTGGCTTGACAGATGAATACGCTGGTCAACTTCCAGCTGATAATATTGTTAGTATTGCTCAAAGCTCATTTGGGCAAGGAATTTCAGTGACACAAACACAAATGCTTCGTGCCTTTACAGCTATTGCTAATGATGGAGTTATGCTGGAGCCAAAATTTATAAGTGCTATTTATGATACTAACAATCAGTCTGTACGTAAGTCACAAAAAGAAATAGTAGGAAATCCTGTTTCCAAAGAGGCAGCAAGCACAACTCGAAATCACATGATCTTAGTTGGGACGGACCCTCTATATGGAACTATGTATAATCACTACACAGGAAAGCCAATTATAACAGTTCCTGGACAAAATGTAGCAGTTAAATCCGGTACGGCTCAAATCGCTGATGAGAAAAATGGAGGATACTTGGTTGGTTCTACCAATTATATTTTCTCAGTTGTGACTATGAATCCTGCTGAAAATCCTGATTTTATCTTGTATGTAACGGTTCAACAGCCTGAGCATTATTCAGGTATCCAGTTGGGAGAATTTGCCACCCCAATCTTGGAGCGGGCTTCAGCTATGAAAGACTCTCTCAATCTTCAAACAACAGCTAAAGCTTTGGAGCAAGTAAGTCAACAAAGTCCTTATCATATGCCTAGTGTCAAGGATATTTCACCTGGTGATTTAGCAGAAGAATTGCGTCGCAATCTTGTACAACCTATTGTTGTGGGAACAGGAACGAAGATTAAAAACAGTTCTGCTGAAGAAGGGAAGAATCTTGCCCCAAATCAGCAAGTCCTAATCTTATCTGATAAAGCAGAGGAAGTTCCAGACATGTATGGTTGGACAAAGGAGACTGCTGAGACCTTTGCTAAGTGGCTCAATATAGAACTTGCATTTGAAGGTTCGGGCTCTACTGTGCAGAAGCAAGATGTTCGAGCTAACACAGCTATCAAGGATATTAAAAAAATTACATTAACTTTAGGAGACTAATATGTTTATTTCCATCAGTGCTGGAATTGTGACATTTTTACTAACTGTAGTAGGAATTCCGGCCTTTATCCAATTTTATAGAAAGGCGCAAATTACAGGCCAGCAGATGCATGAGGATGTCAAACAGCATCAGGCAAAAGCTGGGACTCCTACAATGGGAGGTTTGGTTTTCTTAATTACTTCTGTTTTGCTTGCTTTCTTTTTCGCCCTATTTAGTAGCCAATTCAGCAATAATGTGGGAATGATTTTGTTCATCTTGGTCTTGTATGGCTTGGTCGGATTTTTAGATGACTTTCTCAAGGTTTTTCGCAAAATCAATGAGGGGCTGAATCCTAAGCAAAAATTGGCTCTTCAGCTTCTAGGTGGAGTTATCTTCTATCTTTTCTATGAGCGTGGGGGCGATATGCTTTCAGTCTTTGGTTACCAAGTGCATCTGGGGATTTTCTATATTTTCTTCGCCCTTTTCTGGCTAGTCGGTTTTTCAAATGCAGTCAACTTGACAGACGGTATTGACGGTCTAGCTAGTATTTCCGTTGTGATTAGTTTGTCTGCCTATGGAGTTATTGCCTATGTGCAAGGTCAGATGGACATCCTTCTAGTGATTCTTGCTATGATTGGTGGTTTGCTTGGTTTCTTCGTTTTTAACCATAAGCCTGCTAAAGTCTTTATGGGAGATGTGGGAAGTTTGGCTCTCGGTGGAATGCTGGCAGCTATTTCTATGGCTCTCCACCAAGAATGGACTCTCTTGATTATCGGAATTGTTTATGTTTTTGAAACAACCTCAGTCATGATGCAAGTCGGCTATTTCAAACTGACAGGTGGCAAACGTATTTTCCGTATGACGCCTGTACATCACCATTTTGAGCTTGGGGGATTGTCTGGTAAAGGAAATCCTTGGAGCGAGTGGAAGGTTGACTTCTTCTTTTGGGGAGTGGGACTTCTAGCAAGTCTTTTGACCCTAGCAATTTTGTATTTGGTATAAGAATAGCACCCTGATGTTTCAGGGTGTTTTTGCTTTTTAAAAAATATTGGTCAATTAAAGTCAAAACTATTGACCTTTTCTGACTAATGTAGTATATTATGAACGTAAGGTAAATGAAAGCCTTACTAGAACACTTATTTAAAGTAAAATAGAAAGAGGTGGGTCTATGTTTCATCTAGAAATCTTCAGAAGTAAAGATAGTCTACTCCTGCTTGAAAAAGAAAAACCAGAAATAGTACGTAGGGTAGCGATCTAGCTAGTCTAAATTTTTTAAAACAATGGTCAAAGATAGTCAATATCAGTAATCATAACTTTGTAAACAAAAAGAGGTAAAGAATATGAATAACAACTTTAATAATTTTAATAACATGGATGATTTATTTAACCAATTGATGGGTGGTATGCGAGGATACAGTTCTGAAAATCGCCGTTACTTAATTAATGGGCGCGAAGTCACACCTGAGGAATTTGCTCACTATCGTACGACTGGTCAATTACCAGGAAATGCAGAAACTGATGTGCAAATGTCACAACAGGCATCAGGTATGAAACAAGACGGTGTCCTTGCAAAACTAGGTCGAAACTTGACAGCAGAAGCGCGTGAGGGCAAGTTGGATCCTGTTATCGGACGAAACAAGGAAATTCAAGAAACATCTGAAATCCTCTCACGCCGCACCAAGAACAATCCTGTTTTGGTCGGAGATGCAGGTGTTGGTAAGACAGCAGTTGTCGAAGGTCTAGCGCAAGCCATTGTGAACGGAGATGTTCCTGCTGCTATCAAGAACAAGGAAATTATTTCTATTGATATCTCAGGTCTTGAGGCTGGTACTCAATACCGTGGTAGCTTTGAAGAAAATGTCCAAAACTTAGTCAATGAAGTGAAAGAAGCAGGGAATATTATCCTCTTCTTTGATGAAATTCACCAAATTCTTGGTGTTGGTAGCACTGGTGGAGACAGTGGTTCTAAAGGACTTGCGGATATTCTCAAGCCAGCTCTCTCTCGTGGAGAATTGACAGTGATTGGGGCAACAACTCAAGACGAATACCGTAACACCATCTTGAAGAATGCTGCTCTTGCTCGTCGTTTCAACGAAGTGAAGGTCAATGCTCCTTCAGCAGAGAATACTTTTAAAATTCTTCAAGGCATTCGTGATCTCTATCAACAACACCACAATGTCATCTTGCCAGACGAAGTCTTGAAAGCAGCGGTGGATTATTCTGTTCAATACATTCCTCAACGTAGCTTGCCAGATAAGGCTATTGACCTTGTCGATGTAACGGCTGCTCACTTGGCGGCTCAACATCCAGTAACAGATGTGCATGCTGTTGAACGAGAAATCGAAACGGAAAAAGACAAGCAAGAAAAAGCAGTTGAAGCAGAAGATTTTGAAGCAGCTCTAAACTATAAAACACGCATTGCAGAATTGGAAAAGAAAATCGAAAACCACACAGAAGATATGAAAGTGACTGCAAGTGTCAATGATGTGGCTGAATCTGTGGAACGAATGACAGGTATTCCAGTATCGCAAATGGGAGCTTCAGATATCGAACGTTTGAAAGATATGGCCCATCGCTTGCAAGACAAGGTGATTGGTCAAGATAAGGCCGTAGAAGCTGTAGCTCGTGCTATCCGTCGTAACCGTGCTGGTTTTGATGAAGGAAATCGCCCAATCGGCAGCTTCCTCTTTGTAGGGTCTACTGGGGTTGGTAAGACGGAGCTTGCTAAGCAATTGGCACTCGATATGTTTGGAACCCAGGATGCGATTATCCGTTTGGATATGTCTGAATACAGTGACCGTACAGCTGTTTCTAAGCTAATTGGTACAACAGCAGGCTATGTGGGTTATGATGACAATAGCAATACCTTAACAGAACGTGTTCGTCGCAATCCATACTCTATCATTCTCTTGGATGAAATTGAAAAGGCTGACCCTCAAGTTATTACCCTTCTCCTCCAAGTTCTAGATGATGGTCGTTTGACAGATGGTCAAGGAAATACAGTAAGCTTCAAGAACACTGTCATTATTGCGACCTCAAATGCTGGATTTGGCTATGAAGCCAACTTGACAGAAGATGCGGATAAACCAGAATTGATGGACCGTTTGAACCCCTTCTTCCGTCCAGAATTCCTCAACCGCTTTAATGCAGTCATCGAGTTCTCACACTTGACTAAGGAAGACCTTTCTAAGATTGTAGATTTGATGTTGGCTGAAGTTAACCAAACCTTGGCTAAGAAAGACATTGACTTGGTAGTCAGTCAAGCGGCTAAAGATTATATCACAGAAGAAGGTTACGACGAAGTCATGGGGGTTCGTCCTCTCCGTCGCGTGGTTGAACAAGAAATTCGTGATAAGGTGACAGACTTCCACTTAGATCATTTAGATGCTAAACATCTGGAAGCAGATATGGAAGATGGCGTTTTGGTTATTCGTGAGAAAGCCTAAGATAGAATTTTGAGGATAAAAAAGAAGGAGCCAGCTGAAAAAAACTGGTTCCTTTTGAGGTACGACGGGCATGTCGTGTAGTAGAGGTGTACTATTCTAGTTTCAGTCTACTATAGTAGCTCAGAAGTCGGTACTTAAACGTGCTATATCAAAACCAGTCCTGGAAAAACGTGGACTGGTTTCGTGTTTGGATTATTACCTTGAACGACATGCGTTAAAAGTTAGTTGAACCGCCGTATGCCGAACGGCACGTGCGGTGGTGTGAGAGGGGCTAGAGATTATCCCCTACTCGATTTTAAATCACATGACGTTCAAAGGCATCATCTGAAATCCCTTGTTCCAAGATGAGTTTTGCCCATTCTTTAGCAGAGAAGAGGCTGTGGTCCTTGTAGTTTCCGCAAGATTCGATGGTTGTCCCTGGGACATCTTCCCAAGTAGTAGTTTCAGCGATTTCCTTGAGCGAATCCTTGATAACAGCTGCGATTTTAGCACTGGCGTGACGTCCCCACATAATCATGTGGAAGCCTGTGCGGCAACCAAATGGTGAACAGTCAATCATGCCGTCAATGCGGGTACGGATGAGTTTGGCTAAGAGGTGCTCGATAGTGTGAAGGCCGGCAGTAGGGATCGAGTCTTCATTGGGTTGCACTAAACGAATATCATAATTGGAGATGACATCTCCCTTTGGCCCTGTTTCTTCCCCAATCAAGCGAACATAGGGTGCTTTGACAATGGTGTGGTCAAGTTCAAAACTTTCGACAATAACTTCTTTTGACATGGTAAATCCTTTCAGTTTTCTTCTCTCATTATATCATAAAGGTTGCTCCTGAGACAGAGAGAAAACCTCTCCGAGGCTGGAGAGGTTGAAATCTTTACTTACGATATAAGCGGTCGTATTGGTAGTATGGGTCAAAGGTTACGTTGATACCCAGTTTACGAAGGACATTCTTGTCTTCATCAGTCAAGATGATGGTTGAGTGGGCTTCGCTTCCTTTGAGGTTGCCGAGTTCTTCCATAGCGCGGGCAGCATCAGGATTTTCTGTAGCTGTGATAGCAAGTGCAATCAGGATTTCATTTGAATGAAGGCGTGGATTGTGGCTACCGAGATGATCGATTTTAAGACCTTGGATTGGCTTAACAACTTCAGGCTCGATTAGTTTTACTTCTTTAGCGATGTCAGCTGATTTTTTGATGGCGTTGATCAAGACAGCGGCTGTAGGGCCAAAGAGTTCTGAGTTCTTACCAGTGACGATTTCCCCATTTGGCAATTCAAAGGCTAGGGCTGGTCCACCAGTTTCTTCTGCTTTTTGGCGCGCAACGACAGCAACCTTACGGTCTGCAGGTGTGATACCGAGGTCGTTCATGAGCAACTCAATTTTCTTGACGGCAGCTTCGCCAACTTTTTCAGCTTTGAAGTCAAGAACTGTTTGATAGTAACGGCGGATGATTTCTTGTTTAGAAGCTTCGACAGCAGCCTCGTCATCTGTAATAGCGAAACCAACCATGTTGACACCCATATCTGTCGGTGAAGCGTATGGTGATTTTCCGAGAATACGTTCCAACATGCGCTTGAGCACTGGGAAGATTTCGATATCACGGTTGTAGTTGACAGTGGTTTCTCCATAGGTTTGAAGATGGAAGGGGTCAATCATGTTGACATCATCAAGGTCAGCTGTGGCAGCTTCATAAGCCAAGTTAACTGGGTGATGAAGGGGAAGATTCCAAACAGGGAAGGTTTCAAATTTAGCGTAGCCAGACTTGATGCCATTGATTTGGTCGTGGTACATATTGGACATACACGTTGCCAATTTTCCAGAACCGGGTCCAGGAGCGGTTACGACAATCAAGTTGCGACTGGTTTTGATGTAGTCGTTTTTGCCCATGCCTTCTGGGGAAATGATGTGATCCATATCCGTCGGATATCCTTTGATTGGATAATGAAGATAAGAATCAATTCCGTTTTTCTCAAGTTGGTTGCGGAAGGCATCTGCAGCGGGTTGGCCAGCGTATTGTGTAATGACAACGGAGCCGACAAAAATCCCTAATTCATTGAATTTGTCAATCAAACGAAGAACTTCTTGGTCATAAGAAATGCCTAAGTCGCCACGTGCTTTGGAATGTTCAATGTTGCTAGCATTAATGGCAATCACAACCTCAACCTGCTCTTTCAATTCTTGCAAGAGCTTGATTTTGTTGTCAGGTTCATAACCAGGAAGGACACGAGCAGCGTGGAAATCTTCTAACATTTTACCGCCAAATTCTAAGTAGAGTTTGCCGTCAAATTGGTTAATGCGTTCCAAAATATGGTCGCGTTGTAAATTCAAATATCGTTCAGAACTAAAAGCTTGTTTTTTCATTTTTTTACCTCTGACCTCTATTATAATAAAAAATTGGAAGTTAGGAAACTACGGAGTTAAAAAAGGAATCAAAAAGATTAGGCAAACGCTTGCATAAAAATCTGAAAAGCGCTATCATAGACTATAGATTATTAAAATAATGAGGTAAGAAGATGCAAGAAAAATGGTGGCACAATGCCGTAGTTTATCAAGTTTATCCAAAGAGTTTCATGGACAGCAACGGAGATGGAATTGGCGATTTGCCAGGAATTACCAGTAAGTTAGACTATCTAGCCAAGCTAGGGATTACAGCGATTTGGCTTTCTCCCGTTTATGACAGCCCTATGGATGATAATGGCTACGATATTGCTGATTATCAAGCGATTGCAACGATTTTTGGAACCATGGAGGATATGGATCAACTGATTGCGGAAGCTAAGAAGCGTGATATTCGTATCATCATGGACTTGGTGGTCAATCATACCTCGGATGAACATGCTTGGTTTGTAGAGGCCTGTGAAAATCCTAATAGCCCTGAGCGAGACTACTATATCTGGCGCGATGAACCCAATGACCTAGATTCTATCTTTAGTGGGTCTGCTTGGGAATACGATGAAAAGTCAGGTCAATACTATCTCCACTTTTTCAGTAAGAAACAGCCGGATCTCAACTGGGAAAATGAAAAACTTCGCCAGAAAATTTATGATATGATGGACTTCTGGATTGATAAAGGTATTGGTGGTTTCCGTATGGATGTTATTGACATGATTGGCAAAATTCCTGACGAGAAGGTAGTCAATAATGGTCCTATGCTTCACCCCTATCTCAAGGAAATGAATCAGGCCACCTTTGGAGCTAAGAATCTCTTGACAGTAGGGGAAACCTGGGGAGCAACGCCAGAGATTGCCAAGCTCTACTCTGACCCAAAGGGGCAAGAATTGTCTATGGTCTTCCATTTTGAACATATCGGTCTTCAGTATCAGGAAGGTCAGCCTAAATGGCACTATCAAAAAGAGCTGAATATCGCTAAGTTAAAAGAAATCTTCAACAAATGGCAGACAGAGTTAGGAGTTGAGGACGGCTGGAATTCCCTCTTCTGGAACAACCATGACCTCCCTCGTATTGTCTCAATCTGGGGAAATGACCAAGAATACCGCGAAAAATCTGCCAAAGCCTTTGCAATCTTGCTTCATATTATGAGAGGAACTCCTTATATCTACCAAGGTGAGGAGATTGGGATGACCAACTATCCGTTTGAAACGCTGGATCAAGTAGAAGATATTGAATCCCTCAATTATGCGCGTGAAGCTCTTGAAAAAGGTGTTTCGCTGGAAGAAATCATGGACAGTATACGTGTCATTGGACGTGACAATGCCCGTACCCCTATGCAATGGGACGAGAGCAAAAACGCTGGTTTCTCAACAGGTCAACCTTGGTTGGCAGTGAATCCAAACTATCAAGCAATCAACGTTCAAGAAGCGCTGGCAAATCCAGATTCTATTTTCTATACTTATCAGAACTTGGTCCAAATCCGTAAGGAGAACAGCTGGCTGATTCGAGCTGACTTTGAATTGCTTGATACGGCTGATAAGGTCTTCGCCTATATCCGTAAAGATGGCGACCGTCGTTTCCTAGTTGTGGCTAACTTGTCCAATGAAGAGCAAGTCTTTGTAGTAGAAGGAAATGTCAAATCTGTCTTGATTGAAAACACCCTAGCTCAAGAAGTCTTTGAAAAACAAATCTTAGCTCCATGGGATGCTTTCTGTGTGGAATTACTATAAATATTTTTTACAGAAAAATTTAAAATTGAAATCGCATAAAAACAAGGGAAGGCTGTATGAAAAGGCAGAAATCCTTTGTTTTTTATAACCAAGGTTTATAAACTTTCATTCTCGAAATTCAATTAACTTTACAAATTTCCACTATTTTGGTAAAACAAACCTATGTTACAAAAACTAACATAAAGTAGAAGGGAGATGAATACAAAAAAGAGTGTCCTTAGTGCAGGCCTGACTTTTGCATTTGCCTTGCTTTTAGCTGCTTGCGGACAATCAGGTTCAGATACAAAAACTTACTCATCAACCTTTAGTGGAAATCCAACTGCATTTAACTACTTGTTAGACTACTACGCTGATAATACAGCCATCATTACCAACCTAGTTGATGGTTTGCTTGAAAATGACAATTACGGAAATCTAGTTCCGTCTTTAGCAGAGGACTGGTCTGTTTCAAGCGGCGGTCTGACTTATACTTACAAATTGAGAAAAGTGCCAAATGGTTCACGGCTGACGGTGAAGAGTACGCCCCAGTTAAGGCACAAGATTTTGTGACAGGTATCAAGTACGCAGTGGATAATAAATCACAGGCCATTGACTTGATTCAAAACTCGATTAAGGGCTTGAATGATTATATTACAGGAGCGAATTCTGACTTTTCTAAGGTTGGGGTGAAGGCCATTGACGACCAGACTGTTGAGTATACTTTGTCACGGCCAGAACCTTACTGGAACTCAAAAACAACCAACAGTATTCTTTTCCCAGTAAACGAAGAGTTTTTAAACTCAAAAGGGAAAGATTTTGGTACCCTATCTCCAGATAGTATTCTCTACAGCGGACCTTATTTGTTAAAAGATTTCACATCAAAATCATCGATCGAGTATGCGAAAAATCCGCATTACTATGATCATGACAAAGTATCAATTGAACATGTGAAATTGGCCTATTTTGATGGTTCAGACCAAGAATTGACCATCCGTAACTTTGAAAGTGGAGCTTATTCTATCGCTGGGGTTTATCCAAATAGTTCTAACTTGGCTAAGACCAAGGAGAAATATAAGGATAATATCGTCTATAGCTTGCAGGACAAGACTTCTTGGTATTTCAATTTCAACGTTAACCGTAAGGCCTACAATCACACTGCTAAAACGACAGATGAGCAGAAGAAGTCAACTGAGACAGCTGTTTTGAACAAGAACTTCCGCCAAGCGGTGAACTTTGCCTTGGACCGCACAGCCTATTCTGCTCAGTCAAATGGGGAAGAAGCAGCTAGCAAGACTCTTCGTAACACCCTAGTACCTCCTACATTTGTCCAAGTTGGAGACAAGACCTTTGGAGAAGTAGTCGCTTCTAAATTGGTCAACTACGGAACAGAATGGTCAGGTATTAACTTGGCAGATGCTCAGGATGCCTATTTCAACAAAGAAAAAGCCCAAGCAAAATTTGTGGAAGCTAAAAAAGAATTGGCAAGTCAAGGTGTGACTTTCCCTATTCACTTGGATGTGGCTGTTGATCAGACAAGTAAAAATGCTGTGACAGGCATGAACTCAGTTAAGCAGACCCTTGAGTCAGTTTTGGGTGCTGATAACATTGTCATTGATGTTCAGCAACTTTCAACAGATGATTTTAATAATGTAGCCTTCTTAGCACCGACAGCAGCTGATCGTGACTACGATTTGAACTTTGATGGTTGGGTGGGTGACTATCAGGATCCATCAACTTATCTCAATCCTTTCAATGCAGAGGATGGATTCTACCTTAAGATTTTTGGACTAGATGCCAAGGAAGATAAGGAAAAAATCACTAGTCTAGGTCTGGATACCTACACTAAGATGCTCAAAGATGCAGATAGTGAAAACAAAGATGTAGCCAAGCGTTATGAAAAATACGCTGAAGCACAGGCTTGGATGATTGACAATTCTCTCATTATGTCAGCTATGTCAAGTGGTGGCACAGCATCTGTAACCAAAGTGACGCCATTTACAAGAGGCTATTCATTGGTTGGTATCAAGGGTGATGGCAATAACTACAAGTACATGAAACTGCAAAAAGACACTGTGACGACCAAACAGTTTGAAGAAGCTAAAAGTAAATGGGAGCAAGAAAGCAAAAAAGCAATCGAAAAAGCCCAAAAAGAAGCAGAAAAACATGTTAAATAGTTAGAAATAGCCTTTTCAAGCAAAATCCTAAAGACAAACATCAGTTTTGGTGCTTGTCTTTTTAAATCACTCGGCTATCGAAAACTGAGAAATGATTTGTTTTGTGCTAAAATAGATTGAAACGAATACTCAATAAAAATCAAAGAGTAACTGGGAAGTCAGCTCAAAATACTGTTTTGAGGTTGCAGATGGACGCTGACGTGCTTTGAAGAGATTTTCGAAGAGTATAAAGATCCTCTCTTTTACTATAGTTAAGGAGATGTAAAGATAAGTGATAAGGAAGAGACTATGTACGACTATCTAATCGTTGGTGCTGGTTTGTCGGGAGCAATTTTTGCTTATGAGGCGACTAAGCGTGGAAAAAAAGTAAAAGTTATTGATAAACGTGACCACATTGGTGGAAATATCTACTGTGAGAATGTAGAAGGGGTTAATGTTCATAAATATGGTGCCCATATCTTTCATACTTCTAATAAAAAAGTTTGGGACTATGTCAATCAATTCGCTGAGTTTAACAATTATATCAACTCGCCTCTAGCTAATTACAAGGGTAGCCTTTATAATCTACCTTTCAATATGAATACTTTCTATGCTATGTGGGGTACAAAAACTCCTCAAGAAGTGAAAGATAAGATTGCTGATCAAACGGCTCATATGAAGGACGTTGAACCTAAAAACTTGGAAGAACAGGCTATCAAGTTGATTGGTCCAGATATTTATGAAAAATTGATTAAAGGATATACTGAAAAGCAATGGGGACGTTCTGCTACTGACCTTCCACCGTTTATTATTAAACGTCTACCAGTTCGTTTGACCTTTGATAATAATTATTTCAATGACCGTTACCAAGGAATTCCAATTGGTGGGTATAATGTCATTATCGAAAATATGCTCAAGGATGTGGAAGTAGAACTTGGTCTTGACTTTTTTGCCAATCGTCAAGAATTAGAAGCTTCTGCTGAAAAAGTTGTCTTTACAGGGATGATTGACCAATACTTTGATTATAAACATGGTGAGTTAGAATACCGTAGTCTTCGTTTTGAGCATGAAGTTTTTGATGAAGAAAACTATCAAGGAAATGCTGTAGTGAACTACACAGAGCGAGAAATTCCTTATACTCGCATTATTGAGCATAAACATTTTGAGTATGGTACACAAGCTAAAACGGTTATTACTCGAGAATACCCAGCTGATTGGAAACGTGGAGATGAGCCTTATTATCCAATCAATGATGAGAGAAACAATGCTATATTTTCCAAATATCAGGAAGAAGCGGCAACAAATGACAAGGTTATTTTCTGTGGTCGTTTAGCAGATTATAAATACTACGACATGCATGTGGTCATCGAACGGGCTTTGGAAGTGGTCGAGGAAGAGTTGGGACAATAATGCAAGGATTCCGTTATTTTAGAATCTTTGCTACTTAAGATTTTTATACTAAACTAAAATAAAAAAGTATTATATAATAGTAATATGAAATCAACTAAAGAAGAAATCCAAGCTATCAAAACACTTTTAAAAGACTCTAGTACAGCTAAATATCATAAACGCCTTCAAATCGTTCTATTTCGTCTGATGGGTAAATCTTATAAAGAGATTATAGAGCTTTTAGGCTGTAATCAAACA
>NZ_VMKU01000048.1:0-13181 GCF_013276315.1 Streptococcus sp. 2741
TTAAGTGATAAAGTCGGGATTATATCACATTTTTAATGAATTTCGATAGGGAAATCCATACAAAAACAAGATAGACGAGTGTCCATCTTGTTGATCTTATTCATAACGAAGGGCTTCAATTGGATCAAGTTTCGATGCCTTGTTGGCTGGCAAGACCCCAAAAATCATACCAACGCTAGCCGAAACTGCAAGACTAAATAGGGCAACTGGGATTGATACTCCAACTTCTATACCTTCTATTAAACCTTGCAGTAACAAACCTGCTAAGGCAGTTAAACCACTTGCAATTGTCAAGCCAATTAAGCCACCTAACAAGGTCAAAATCATGGATTCAATCAAAAACTGAATTAAAATATTGGCACGTGTTGCGCCCAAAGCCTTACGAAGACCAATCTCACGAGTGCGCTCTGTCACCGAAACCAGCATGATGTTCATGACACCAGTTCCTCCAACAAAGAGAGAAATCCCTGCGATGGAACTAATAATCGTCGTCATAAAACTAAACGATTGTTGAATTTCTGCAAATACAACGGACTCATCTGCCACCTGGTATTCTCCCTGTTGTAAGCCTGCAAGCTCTGTCATTTTTCGTGCCAGTTCTGGACCCAGAGTTGGGGTTAAACTGGTATCATTCACTCGAAAAACAATACTAGCTATTTCATCTACATTAAAATTCGCAGCAAGGGAGATATTGGTAGTAATAGGCAAGCCACCAAACCCATATATTTTTGACTTTTTAGCCTCCGGACTAGTATAAACCCCAATGACCCGGTAACTAAATCCATTGACTTCTACAACCTTGTTAATAGCCTCTTGAGGAGATTCAAATAAACTAATGGACAATTCCTCATCTAGCAAAATGACACTTGCAAACTCTTTGAAATCTTGCTCTCTCAGACTACGACCTGCAATAATTTCATTCTTAACAGCGTCCATGTAAGTTCTGTTTCCACCTGTCAAATTAGCATTCTCAACCTTTTTATCTTGATAGGTCAAGATGGCATTCGTTGAATTGGTTACATAGTAACTATCCACTCCCTTGAGTTTGGCTGCCTCTTGGACCCAGGATTCTTGCGGTTTTGGCGGTTCAACAGGAATTTCCTCTTCCTTTCCAGAAACCGTAAAAGCTGATTGTTTCTGAGTAAAAGACCCATCTTTACTTTTTTTAGGAGAGAAGAAGACGCTAATATTTTTCTGAGATTTGGTCATATCTTTATTAACTTGACGAGATAGGGAATCTCCCAAAGCCATAATCACAACAACTGATGAAACACCGATAATAATCCCAATCATGGTAAGCAAAGAACGCATCTTGTGAGCCATGATAGATGAAAAGGCAAATTTCAGATTCTGCATCTTAGTTTTCCTCCTTTCCTAACTGAGCACTGTCAGATGAAATGACTCCATCTCGAATGATAATCTGACGTTTAGCATAGGCAGCAATCTCAGGCTCATGCGTTACCATGATAATGGTTTTTCCTTCTTTGTTCAAGTCAACCAATAGTTGCATAATTTGATTCCCTGTTTTGGTATCCAAGGCTCCTGTCGGTTCGTCCGCTAGGATAATAGAAGGATTGTTTACCAAGGCACGAGCAATAGCCACACGTTGCTTTTGACCACCAGATAATTCCGAAGGCAAATGGTGACTACGTTCTGTCAATTCAACCTTGTCTAAATACTCCTCAGCCAACTTGCGCCGTTTTGAAGACGAAACTCCTGCGTAAATCAAGGGCAATTCTACATTTTGCAGAGCATTGAGCTTCGATAGAAGAAAGAACTGCTGAAAGACAAAACCGATTTGTTGGTTACGAACCTTGGCTAATTGTTTTTCACCCAGTCCAGCCACTTCTTGGCCTTCAAGATAATACTCTCCACTGGTTGGTGTATCCAACATGCCAATCGTATTCATCAGAGTGGACTTCCCAGAACCAGATGGTCCCATGATGGCAACAAATTCACCCTCATTCACTTCTAGATTGATGTTTTTGAGAACCTGCAGTTCTTGGTCACCATTGCGATAGCTTCTGCAGATATTTTTTAGACTAATTAGTTGCTTCATCAGCCTTCACCTCTTTTCCTTCTTCCAAGGAAGACGTTGGGTTACTGATGACCTTGACTCCATTTGTCAGACCTGAAGTGATTTCTTGGTTGTCTGCATCAGCATTGCCCAAACCAACTTCCACTTTCTTGGCCTTTTTCTGCTCGTCAAGCACCCAGACATAGTTCTTATCATTTTCAGTCACAACACTTGTTAGAGGAACCAAAATGGCTTTACTCTTATTTTTGACTTCAACACTTACTGAGAATCCTTGTTTCAAATCACCAACTTCGCCTGTCACATCAATAGTATAAGGGTATTTAGAACCTGTATTAGCCCCAGCTGCTGGACTAGCTGCTTCACCATTGTTTTTAGGATAGTCAGAAATATAGCTTAATTTCCCAGTCCATTTTTTATCAGGATATACTTTAGAAGTAAAGCTTACTTCTTGACCTACAGAAAGGTTGGCTAGATTGTACTCAGACAATTCTCCCTTGACTTGTAAATTTTCATTGCTGACAATATGAACCATAACTTGACTCGCCCCTGTTGGAGATTTAGAAACATTGCTATTGACTTCGACTACAGTTCCCTCTAGGGTACTGAGAACAGTTGTTGCATCCAATTGACTTTGAGCCTTGCTTAATTGCGCTGCAGCATCTGCACGCGCATCACGGGCATCACCCAATTGAGCGTCAATAGAAGCAACAAAATTTCCAGCAACTGGAGTTGGACTTTGCACCGTTACATCTTCTCCTCCTGCTGGTGCAGGTAACTGGGGAGCTGAAGCAGCTTCATTTCGTGCTTGGTTGAGTTCGTTGATATGACGGTCTGCCTTCGCAACTGCTCGACTCGCTGAATCATAGGCCGCCTGGGCTTCTGAACTACTGTACTTGACTAAAGCCTGCCCTTCGCTGACCTTATCCCCCACAGAAACAAGGATTTCGTCTAAATCTCCCTTGCTAGCATCAAAATAAACGTATTGTTCATTTTTTGCCGTTACTGTTCCTGATAATAAAACAGAGGATGCCACGCTTCCTTCCTTGGCAACAACAAGATGAGTAGGTTCATCTTTTACAGCGGTTTGCGAGGGTTGTCTAAAGAGTAAAATCCCCCCGGCACCCAATACAACTACACTCGCAGCACCGATGGCTGCATACAGTTGCCACTTTTTAGCTTTACCATTCTTTTTCTTCATAATGAAACTCCTTTTCTTTTTTACAATACTTTGCTATTATACCAAATTTCCCTCCAGCAAACAATGCAGTTCAGATGGAAATAATGACAGTTCAGGATTAAACAATCGTTCGGAAACCCTCCTTTTCTATTGTACTAGTTATATGATACACTATCTTGACTTATTTGGCAAGCTTTTTTGCAATTTTTTGTGCGTAGCAGATTTTTGCAATCAAATCAAAAAAAAGATAGAATATGACTATCAAAAAATGACACTCGACTATTTAAAAGAGTACAAAGGAGTTTTCAATGAGAGAATACGATATCATTGCTATCGGTGGAGGTAGCGGAGGAATTGCTACCATGAACCGTGCTGGTGAACACGGAGCCAAAGCGGCCGTTATTGAGGAAAAGAAATTAGGTGGAACCTGCGTCAACGTCGGCTGTGTTCCTAAAAAAATCATGTGGTACGGGGCGCAAATCGCTGAGACTTTCCATCAATTTGGAGAAGACTACGGCTTTAAGACTACTGATCTTAACTTTGACTTTGCAACCCTACGTCGCAATCGTGAAGCCTACATTGATCGCGCTCGTTCTTCTTATGATGGCAGTTTTAAACGCAACGGCGTAGAGCTGATCGAAGGTCATGCTGAATTTGTAGATTCTCATACTGTCAGCGTAAATGGTGAACTGATTCGTGCTAAACATATCGTGATTGCTACAGGTGCCCATCCAAGTATTCCTAATATTCCTGGTGCTGAGCTAGGTGGCTCTTCTGATGATGTATTTGCCTGGGAAGAACTTCCAGAGTCAATTGCCATTCTAGGCGCTGGTTATATCGCCGTTGAATTAGCTGGCGTACTCCACACTTTTGGTGTCAAGACAGATCTCTTTGTTCGCCGCGATCGTCCTTTACGTGGTTTTGATTCCTACATCGTTGAAGGTTTGGTCAAGGAAATGGAAAGAACAAACTTACCACTTCACACTCACAAAGTCCCTGTCAAGTTAGAAAAAACTACTGACGGCATTACCATTCATTTCGAAGATGGTACTAGTCACACAGCTAGCCAAGTTATCTGGGCTACAGGCCGCCGTCCAAACGTTAAGGGCTTGCAACTTGAAAAAGCTGGAGTGACTCTGAATGAGCGTGGCTTTATCCAAGTGGATGAATACCAAAATACTGTTGTTGAGGGAATCTATGCTCTAGGTGATGTAACAGGCGAAAAAGAACTGACTCCAGTTGCTATCAAGGCTGGACGTACTTTATCTGAACGTCTCTTTAACGGAAAAACAACTGCTAAAATGGATTACTCAACTATTCCAACCGTTGTCTTTTCACACCCTGCTATCGGAACTGTTGGCTTGACAGAAGAGCAAGCTATTAAAGAATACGGTCAAAACCAAATCAAGGTTTACAAATCAAGTTTTACTTCTATGTACTCTGCTTGCACCAGCAACCGTCAAGAATCCCGTTTCAAACTCATAACAGCTGCTTCAGAAGAAAAAGTTGTCGGACTTCATGGAATTGGCTACGGCGTTGATGAAATGATTCAAGGATTTGCTGTTGCTATCAAAATGGGAGCAACCAAGGCTGACTTTGATGCAACTGTGGCAATTCACCCAACTGCATCTGAAGAATTTGTAACCATGCGTTAATCGAAACAAAAGAAGCAAAGCAAAAAACACTTCTAAATATCAAAAAGCGAGTATTTCCGTAGTTGGAGATACTCATTTTCTTATGTTTTATTTTATAGTATGTTGAAGTAAGATATGCAAAAATCAATTAACAAACCATAGCAAAATACAAGGATTATAATACAATCATTTATTCTTTTCTTTAAAAGATTCATATATTTTTTTATATAATTCTTTTATATCTTTTTTCTGAGAATTCAACTCTTCTTTACCGTAGTCAAAGTTTGCTACCACAAATCCCGCGCCATCATCAGAAAAAGTAAAAAATTCTATTTCAATTAGTTTATTATGCTTAGAGTCCTCTATGGTGTCTCCTAAACCATTATTGAATTTCTTCACTTCTTCTTCACGAACTCCGAACCCCGTAGCAGCTCCATTTGCAATGATGTTTGAAAATACTTCTTCTGAAGATGATACTTCTTTCACAGTTATGAAGTATATAGCTTCTTCCGTTTCTACTTGTCTCACTTTATTCCATTTTTCTGTATCACTAGAAGAAAGCGTATAGATTGTTAACTCTACCGTTGGCTTATTGATATTTTCTTTTGTAATCATTTGTTTTCCAAAAAAGAAAATGGCGAGTACCCCAGTTACAAAGATCAAAGCAATATAAATTTTCTTTTTCATACCTTATACCCTATATCTTTCATGTCAATTATCACATCAACTTCGTTATAGACAGCTGGATCATGTGTCGCTATAATGACATATTTATCTTCAGCTGTTTCATTCAATAGTAAACGAATAATTTCTTTTCCAATCTCACCATCTAAAGCTCCTGTAGGTTCATCTGCTAAGATAATTTTACGTGGTTTCATTAACATTCTGGCAATAGCTACACGTTGAGCCTGCCCTCCAGACAATTCATATATTTTTTGGTGTAAATAGTCACTTGACAGTCCTACTTTTTCAAGTACGTCAGTTATTGTTTTTTTGTCTTTAGTGATAAGGCTCAGATTATCATATACTGTTTTGTTATCTATTAAAGAATAATTCTGAAATACATATCCAACAGTATTTTTAAAAAAAGTTCTTTCTTTTATCTTCCAAATATCTTGTTTATCAACTAAAACATTCCCACTGTCAATTTTTTCTAATCTTCCTATAATATTAAGAAGGGTACTTTTACCGGAGCCAGAACCTCCAATCAATGCATAGCTTTTTCCAGATTCAAATATTAAATTTAAGTCTGTAAAGATCTTCTTTGAGCCGAAACTTTTTGAAACGTTCAAAAGGTCAATTGTCATGATTCATCTCCTTTTAAAATTTTAGTGTAGCTTTCAGATAATTTTCTAAAACTCATTATGATTGACAACATCAAAACTAGCAGAGAAGCCGCTCCAATATATAGCAACTCTATTTGCCCTGTCATAAGAAATGTAAATAGAATAACCATTGTAATAGTCATCATAAAATATTTGAGACTTGAAATTGCTATATATGTTTTTGACAGACCCAAAATGATTTTTTTCACATATTCATTCTGTTTTAGAGTAATAAAAAGTTGGACATATTGATAAATGAGTATAAAGATAATACTGTAAATTATCTTCTGCAAGATTTGTGAAAGTAAAATTTGGTGCTCTAAGGATTGAATCTTTAATTTCACAATTTGGTAAACATCTACTGGATTCATTGAGAAATTCAACGGGACAGTCATCTCATTTATTTTTTTTACCGCTTCAGGACTAAAAAGAGATTTATATAGTATGTTACTAGCCAAAGAAAACTTATTATTTTCCATCATTTTGTCCGTATCTAACACAACAACTATATTATCTTTGCTATCTGCTAGACTTGCCATTGGTAAAATATCTTTATTTTTATGATCGATATCAGCATCCTCATTGAAATAAAAAATTTTATTACCATCAGGAATTATTTGTACTGCAAGCTGTTCTTTTGTATAGTTTGTTCCAATAAATTGTTCTGCTACAACTGTATTCTCAATAGATTTCTGGTTTTCTTTCCACTTCTCAGGAATATAAATGGTTGCTATCTTATTATCTAAAAGATGATAGTTTGTTCCATTCACTTTATTTTGTAGGTTAGCACCTGTTTGATTAATATAAATCAACTCTTTATTTATTTCTGGATTCGTTATTCCGTCATTTTCTAATTGTTTAGAAAAGTCTTCTAAAACATGAGATGTTTTCATAAAATCTGGAACATATGCCGAAGATCGTTCAATATATAAGAAATCTAAGTTTTTTAAGGCAGCAACTATCTGTAGATACTGACCATCTGAATCACTAACTTCTCCATTTTTAGCAGAGTTACTTTCAATTCCAAGGAACTCAATCCTTCTCCAGTCTTTTACTGTGTCCCACGGTACTAAATTCTGTATTTGTATGTTCATACTAGATTGACTACTCTTTGTTTCTTGTAAAAAAACTCCTGAGACAAGGATAATAATCGAAATAATAGCAAGCCATACGACAAAAATAAGCTTGTTTTTTGCCTTGTTTTTGATAATTTCAATGGGCTTTTCAATCTGAATCGTCGACCAAAATAAAACAAAGGTGATGAGATCAATGATTTGAAATAGTATAAAATTCGTTAAAAGCAGAGAGAAAAATAACTTAGAACTATAAGTGAAGAAACCATTTCCCAAAAAAGAACTGTAAGAAATCATCAATAAAGCCATCATAATCAGTTCAAAAATAAGAGAAATCACATACTCTCTTCTAAGATCGTATACAGGCAAGCCCAAAGAACGTCGTATCACTCCTTCTTTGATCTGCCTCGTCCTAACAACAAATAAAACAACTAATAAAGTTAAGTAAATGGAGCCCATTAACAGTATTCTTAAAGTTCCAGTGAATTGTAATATTCCTCCTATATACCAAGGATAAGCCATATAGACTGTTTGCAGCCCCGTCATCGTAAGTGGTTTCAAACTATCTACATCCATTTTCCCAAGGGTATAATACATCCCTATTATTGGTGCTGACTTTAATTGTTCATTATTTACATCATCAAAATTTACATACTTCAACTGACCCGAACTCTGAACGATTGGCTTGTAAATGGTAACCTTTTCCGTTTTTGATAAGTCACGAACCATTTCATATATTTCGTTATTAGAAAGATTACTTTTCCCTTGAATAGAGAAAGCACCATCAATTGGTAAAGGTATGGGGATTTCGGTATCACTAATAGTGACCAGACCAATTGTAGCAATCAAACAAAAGAAGAATCCAATGATACATAATTTTAATTTCATAAGCAATTACCATATTACAAAAGACCCTATTTTATAATTGGGTCTCCTGTTTTCATAAATTATTTTTAAAATCTATAATAATCCCAATATGCATTTAAGCGAACATCGTTCCAAGATTTTGTTGCACTTGAATATGCCCATCCATAATCTTTTTTATCCTGAGCTTTAACTGTTCCCCAAAAATTCGTTACTGAAGATTTTGAACCAATATTATCTGGAGACTTAACAAAGTAATTCGAATAACCATAGTTATCATTTACACCATATTCCCATACATCAATAATCGGATATGGAGCAGGGTGTGCTGTAGTTGCACTAACAACACTAGCTGCAGTAGCAAAGCTAAAACTGAAAACACTTGCAGCTAGAAAAACAGATGCTTTCTTATTAATTCTTTTTTTTCATTTTACTTCTCCTTGAATTTAAATATTTGATGAAGATTAAATAATAGTCTCTTTTTAGTCCCTCCATATTACTTTAATATGAATTGATTATATTTAGGTTTTTAATCACCGTTATGGTATCTAGAGTCGTTAAAATATCTCATAACTACCCCTCCTTTTAAAATTGAACACATCTAAATGCATCCGTTTACATTTTTAATATAACACTTATTTTTTACTTTGTCAAGTATTTACTAGTATATTTTTTATTAATAAAATAGGATTATCTATACAGACAATTTTCGAATCAACAAAAAAATTATCCAACTTAACCAATAAGCAAAATCGGCCGTTACAGTTTTTGTTACCTTGTTTTAAAAAATTGGTTGACAATGATTCCTCTATGAGTATAATAGTTACTATACATCAGAAAAGAGGTTAACTATTTTGAAAAAAGCTCACATTTATGCTATCCCTGCTATTGGGGCTGCTCTCATTGCTGTTTTGGCACAAATCAGTCTTCCAGTTGGACCTGTTCCCTTCACTCTGCAAAACTTTGCAATCGGCTTGATTGCTACTGTCTTTAGACCGAGAGAGGCTGTACTTTCTGCTGGACTCTATCTTCTTCTAGGTGCTATCGGTCTTCCTGTCTTTGCAGGAGGTGGAGCTGGTTTTCAAGCTTTAGTTGGCCCTACTGCAGGCTATCTTTGGTTTTATCTTGTATACTCTGGACTTACTTCTTCCCTAACCAACAGCGAGAGTGGTATTGTCACGATTTTTCTTGCAAACCTCTTGGGTGATGCCCTTGTCTTTGTCGGCGGGATTCTCAGCTTGCATTTTCTAGCTGGAATGGCATTTGAAAAAGCTCTTATTGTGGGAGTTCTTCCCTTTATTATCCCAGACCTTGGTAAACTTCTAGCTATTAGTTTTATTAGCCGTCCACTACTTCAACGCCTTAAAAATCAGGCTTACTTCGCTAACTAAAAAAGGATATCGAGTTGCCATGACTCAATATCCTTTTCTTTCATTTTGAAAACTTATATTCTTCAAAAATTTCTTCAAACACGTCAGCTTCACCTTGGATTATATATGTGACTGACTTCGTCAGTNNGATTTTCATTGAGTATTAGTTACCTTTAAAAGCATCCACCATCGTTTGAAATTCTTCATTGGAGAGAGTAATCCCTTTGCCCATTTTAGTATGATCTGGACTCCAAGCACGAATATCAAACTTCGCAGGGGCTCCATTAAAGCTCACACGGTTGATTTCCTTAGTCCAACCTTTTTCGTTTTCAGAAAGAGTCAACAAGTGCTCTTCGATTTCAAATGTAAATTCTGCCATTTTCTTCTCCTTTTTTAGCTTTCATCTGATTATTCGTAAAATCTTGTAGATTTTAGGAAAATTTTATATAATATTGATATAAAAGAAGGGAGGCCAATATGAGACATAAATTCCAGCAAGTTCTAGGTAAAATACATGACTTTTTAAATGGACATGACCAACCTGACCAGACTGAAAGCAACTCCCTTACAGCCACTATTGAAGAGGCTATCCAGAAACAAACTGCTGTTCACCTTATCTTGTCTGAGACAAGCTTTACAGGTGACATCATCAAATACAATCAGCAAGGACAGCAAATTATAGTTAAAAATTTTGCTAAAAATGTAAGCCGTATTATCCGCATAAGCGATATTCAACGCCTGCGATTTGTCCCTTCAACCGTCCAAACAGCCCAAAAAAAATAGATTTAAGAAAGAGTGAGATGTAGTTGCTTCATCCCACTCTTTTTTCTTAGCGAACTTGTTCAAAATGTAAATGAACCGCGATATGATCTCCATAACCACTTCTTTCCAAGTCACGTTGTAGACGATAGGAAATGTAGTGTTCTGCAATGGTAATGTAACCTGCACCCAGTAGACGATGTTCAACCATAGACTGAATCATGCTAATGGTAGCACGTTCCACCTTGGCCTCTTCCAAATCCAAAACCACTTTCTTAGTGACTTGAGCAAGATTTTGACGCAAGTCATCTGTCAATACATAGACAGTCTGGGCTGCCTTTAAGATGGCTTGGTAAATCTTGTCTGGATTAAATTCAGCAATTTCACCATTACGTTTGATTACTTGCATAGGTTTCTCCTTTATTCTGTGTTTTCTTTGATTTCTGCCATCATTTTTTCTTCTTCTGCTGTCAGTTGATAATGTTCAAGCAAATTTGGTCTGCGTTCATAGGTTTTCTTTAAACTCTCATACAGGCGCCACTGACGAATCTTTTCATGGTGACCACTCATCAATACATCTGGCACAACCATTCCTCGATAATCATAGGGACGTGTGTATTGAGGGTATTCGAGAAGGCCAGAAGAAAAACTATCATCTTGGTGGCTAGACTCCTTGCCAATCACTTCTGGAATCAGGCGTACCGTAGCATCAATCATAGTCATGGCCGCCAATTCTCCTCCAGTCAAGACATAGTCTCCCAGGGAGATCTCATCTGTCACCAAAATCTTAATGCGCTCATCATAACCCTCGTAGTGCCCACAGATAAAGATTAACTCTTCCTCTTGAGCCAAATCCTCTGCATAGGCTTGATCAAACTGCTTTCCAGCTGGATCAAGGAGAATCACGCGCGGATTCTTTTTTTCAATAGTATCAAAAGCATCAAAAATAGGTTGGGCTCGGAGCAGCATCCCCTGACCGCCTCCATATGGTTCATCATCGACGTGACGGGCCTTTTCAGCCTTTTCTCGAAAATTATGATACTGGATATCCAAGAGCCCTTTTTCTCGAGCCTTTCCAACGATTGAGTGCTCCAGTGGAGAAAACATCTCTGGAAAGAGGGTTAAAATATCAATCTTCATCGTCTAACCCTTCTAAGATTTCCACGTTGACCCGTTTATTTGGAATATCAACATTGAGAACCACTGGTGGGATATAAGGCAAGAGCAAGTCACGCTTGCCTTTTCGCTTGACCACCCAGACATCGTTAGCACCTGGTTGCAGGATTTCATTGATGGTTCCAATCAAATTATCACCCTCATAGACTTCCAAACCGATAATCTCGTGATAATAAAATTCACCATCGTCTAAATCGTTTAAATCTTCCTCAGCGACCTTGAGACTGTATCCCTTGTACTTTTCGATAGCGTTGATATGGTACATATCTTTGAATTTAATAATGTCAAAGTTCTTCTGTTTACGGTGGCTAGCAATGGTAACTGTTTGAACAAACTGATCTTTTTCATCAAACAAAGCTAGCTCAGCCCCTTTTTTAAACCGTTCTTCTGCAAAATCCGTCACAGACAAGACTCGCATCTCACCCTGCAACCCTTGCGTATTGACGATTTTCCCAACATTAAAGTAGTTCATCTTGTCTCCTGTAGTCTCCTTCTTTCCATCTTATTCTGACAATTCTCGAATAATAGTCGCAATTTTTCGGATTCAGACCACTGTAAATAATGGTGATTCCCTCCTAAAATGAGTCTAGCATTGGAAGTCCAATATTCTGATTCTCTGTACTCTTTTTCTCTGTAAGGCTGACAAAAAACAAATACAGGGATACAATCTGGTATTGATACATCCTCAAAATCTTCCTCAGTAATCTCTCCAGATATCTGAAATCCTGGATCTTGATTTTCCAACTCTGAACCTTTTTCTTGCATTATTTCCCAGATTTCTTTATTCGTTTCAGGACTAAATGTTGCTTGAGTTAAGTTCTTAAAATAAAGTTCAGGACCACACTCATCAATCAGCCTCATCTGCTCTTCCATTTCTGGATAAGGATTTTCTGAAAAATCAGCAAACATGACGTTTTTAGTTGTCGGTTCAATTGCTACTAAAGCCTGACACTTAATTGGTTTGTTGAGCAATTTGCAAGCTAAAATTCCACTCAAACTATGTACACAAAGTATATATTCAGAAATCACCAATTCTTCAAGTACTTCATAAACTGCATCTGCAAGATTATCCAGATTTTTTCCAGCTTGGTCATGAATCGGACTTCTACCTGTGTTCGGAAAATCAATTGTCAAATAACCAATTGTGGACGGAAGTTTTTCGAGTATAAGTGAAAAATTTTCATAACTTGGTAGCAAACCTGCTCCGTTTAGACAAATTAGCACTTTCTTTTGCTTTTGATAAGTAACAGAGAGACTACCAATTTCTGTAGATACTTCAAACCTCTTCATAAAGAAATCCACTCATTCTATATAATGAATTATTAAAAGTCCTTATCCTTTATTTTATCATGTTTCAAGGATTTTCTCAAGTTGGAGGAAGAGGACATCAATTCTCCTTCACCTTCAAAAATCCTTCCAAATCACGTTCATGTTAGTACTTAATGGCTGCAGTCTTATCTTTCTCAAAGATAGTCTTGGTAAGGTCAATATGGTTGATGGCGACGATTGCGACGGTGTAGTGAATGATATCAGTCAGTTCTCTGGCAAGTTCCTCGTTCGAATCCTATCCCTTCTTTTCGACCAGAGCGCCTATTCAAAACCTCGGCTACTTCTCCGACTTCCTCCACTAGCTTGATAAAAAGACCTTCCTCAGTTCGAGACTACTGGTAATGTTCGAGTAATACTCTTCGAAAATCTCTTCAAACTACGTCAGCTTCACCTTGCCGTACTCCAGTACAGCCTGCGGCTAGCTTCCTAGTTTGCT
>NZ_VMKU01000049.1:0-9410 GCF_013276315.1 Streptococcus sp. 2741
AACACCGTTTTGAGGTTGCCGGATAAGACTGACGAAGTCAGTAACATATACCTACGGCAAGGCGACGTTGACGCGGTTTGAAGAGATTTTCGAAGAGTATTATTCGAAAGTATCTCAGTGATTTCCTCATCTATAAGCAAAAAACTTGAAAAAAGTGAATGTTTGCGTTATCATTTTCATATAGAAAGAAAAAGAGGTATTACAGATGGCTATTATCTTACCAGAACTTCCATATGCATACGACGCTTTGGAACCATACATCGATGCGGAAACAATGCATTTGCACCATGACAAACACCATCAAACTTATGTCAACAATGCCAATGCAGCTTTAGAAAAACACCCTGAAATCGGTGAAGACCTTGAAGCCTTGCTTGCTGATGTAGAATCTATCCCAGCTGATATCCGTCAAGCACTTATCAACAATGGTGGCGGACACTTGAACCACGCTCTTTTCTGGGAATTGATGACTCCCGAGAAAACAGCTCCTTCAGCAGAACTGGCAGCAGCAATCGATGCAACATTTGGTTCACTTGAAGAATTCCAAGCAGCCTTCACTGCAGCAGCAACAACTCGTTTTGGTTCAGGTTGGGCATGGTTGGTTGTCAACAAAGAAGGGAAACTTGAAGTGACTTCAACAGCAAACCAAGACACACCAATCTCAGAAGGTAAAAAACCAATCTTGGGCTTGGACGTTTGGGAACATGCTTACTACGTGAAATACCGCAACGTGCGTCCTGACTACATCAAAGCTTTCTTTTCAGTAATCAACTGGAATAAAGTAGATGAATTGTACGCAGCTGCTAAATAATGATAGTTGGAGGGAAGAATTGTTCTTCTCTTTTTTAGGTTATAAGATTCTGGTCTGACAAAATCGTTAGACTTTTTTCATTTTTATGAGAAACGTGCTAACTGCTAGAAATTATGGTAGAATAAAGTATTAAGTAATCGTGAAAAAAGGATATCTATGCGAAAAGAAATTGCACCTGAATTATACAACTATAACAAGTTTCCTGGTCCTGAGTTTCATTTACACGGGGACAAGGTTGAAACGGAAGGGGTCGCTTTTTCCTTGGTGGAAAATATCAAGGATGCCTTTGATGTGACGGCTTTTAATCAGCGTTTTTCAGAAGTCTTAACCAAGTTTGATTATATCGTGGGAGACTGGAGCAACGAACAGCTTCGCCTACGAGGTTTTTACAAGGATGACCGAACAGAAGAAAAACTTGAAAAAATCAGTCGTTTACAAGACTACCTATTAGAGTATTGTAGTTATGGTTGTGCCTATTTTGTCTTAGAAAATGAAGCCCCTAAGCGAGCATCATTTGACAAGAAAATGCGTAAGAAGGAAGAAGAACAGCCTTTTAGAAAAGGAAAGAAACCGACTCAAACAAAACGAAAACCGAATGCAGATAAGAAAAATAGACGTCGTCAGAAAGACCAGCATTCTCAGAAAGAGGACAAGGGACAACGTCATTTTGTCATTCGTCAGAAGTGAGTAGAGAATAAGGAGAAGAAATGAAACCCTCAATTTATAGTTTAACACGTCAAACCATGCAGGAATGGGTATTGGAGCAGGGAGAAAAGAAATTCCGTGCAGATCAAATCTGGGAATGGCTCTATTGAAGAAATGACCAACCTTTCCAAGGATTTGATTGCTAAGCTTAATGACCAGTTTGTGGTCAATCCCTTGAAACAAGGTATTGTGCAAGAGTCTGCTGATGGGACAGTTAAATATCTTTTTGAATTGCCAGATGGAATGCTGATTGAGACAGTACTCATACGTCAACACTACGTTTTATCTGTCTGTGTGACCACTCAGGTCGGCTGTAATATCGGTTGTACCTTCTGTGCCTCTGGTTTGATTAAGAAGCAACGTGACCTCAATAACGGTGAAATCGTAGCGCAAATTATGCTGGTTCAGAAATACTTTGATGAGCGTGGTCAGGATGAACGTGTCAGCCATATCGTTGTCATGGGAATCAGTGAGCCCTTTGATAATTACAACAATGTTTTGAATTTCGTTTGTACTATCAATGATGATAAAGGAATGGCTATCGGTGCTCGTCACATCACGGTTTCAACCTCAGGTTTGGCCCATAAAATTCGTGACTTTGCTGATGAAGGGGTTCAGGTCAATCTTGCCGTGTCTCTTCACGCACCCAACAATGAACTGCGCTCAAGTACCATGAAGATTAACCGTGCCTTTCCGATTGAAAAGCTCTTTGCAGCTATTGAGTACTACATTGAGACAACTAATCGTCGTGTGACCTTTGAGTATATCATGCTTAATGAAGTAAACGACGGCGTAGAACAAGCTTTGGAATTAGCTGAATTGCTCAAGAACATCAAGAAATTGTCTTATGTAAACTTGATTTCTTATAACCCAGTTAGTGAGCATGACCAATATAGCCGTAGTCCCAAAGAGCGCGTGTTGGCTTTCTATGATACGCTTAAGAGAAAAGGGGTCAACTGTGTGGTTCGTCAAGAGCATGGTACAGATAGTGACGCAGCTTGTGGACAATTGCGCTCTAACACAATGAAACGTGACCGCCAGAAGGCAGTCGCAGCGGTAAATCCTTAATGATGAAGAAGACTTATAATCATATTTTGGTCTGGGGAGTCATTTTCTATAGCATTTGCATTGTCTATTTTTGCTTTACTCCTCAAGAACAATCTCCCGTGGGGGTAGAAACTCCAGGTATTCAGCATCTTGGAAGCCTGGTTTTTCTTTTGACTCCTTTAAACTCCCTCTGGAATCTGGGTGAGGTGAGTGATATGGGACAATTATGCTGGATTTTTTTACAAAATATCCTTAATATGTTCTTACTTTTTCCTCTGATGTTCCAACTCCTTTATCTCCTTCCAAACTTGCGGAAAATAAAAAAGGTCCTTCTTTTTAGTTTTCTTGTGAGTCTTGGAATCGAGTGTACGCAATTAATCTTGGACTTTTTCTTTGATTTCAATCGCGTCTTTGAGATTGATGATTTGTGGACCAACACTTTGGGTGGCTATCTGGCTTGGCTCCTTTATAAACGATTATATAAAAACAAGATAAGGAATTAAAATGAGTATTTTAGAAGTTAAAAATCTGAGTCACGGTTTTGGTGACCGTGCAATTTTTGAAGATGTGTCCTTCCGTCTCCTCAAGGGAGAACATATCGGCCTGGTCGGTGCCAATGGTGAAGGAAAATCAACCTTTATGAGTATCGTGACTGGTAAAATGCTGCCAGATGAAGGAAAGGTTGAGTGGTCCAAATATGTGACGGCTGGTTACTTGGATCAACACTCTGTCCTTGCTGAAGGGCAGTCGGTACGTGATGTTCTACGTACAGCTTTTGATGAGCTGTTTAAAGCAGAAGCTCGTATCAATGACCTCTATATGGAAATGGCTGAAGATGGAGCTGATGTTGATGCTCTCATGGAAGAAGTGGGCGAACTTCAAGACCGTTTAGAGAGTCGTGATTTCTATACCTTGGATGCTAAGATTGACGAAGTGGCGCGTGCCCTTGGTGTTATGGACTTTGGCATGGATACGGATGTAACCTCTTTGTCAGGTGGGCAAAGAACCAAGGTGCTTTTGGCTAAACTCCTCCTTGAAAAGCCAGATATCTTGCTGTTGGACGAGCCGACCAACTACTTGGATGCTGAGCATATTGATTGGCTCAAGCGCTATCTTCAAAACTATGAGAATGCCTTTGTCCTTATTTCGCACGATATTCCATTCCTGAACGACGTGATTAATATTGTCTACCATGTGGAGAATCAACAGCTGACGCGTTACTCTGGTGACTACTACCAGTTCCAAGAAGTCTATGCTATGAAGAAATCTCAGCTAGAGGCAGCCTACGAACGTCAGCAGAAAGAGATTGCGGACCTCAAGGACTTCGTGGCTCGAAACAAAGCACGTGTTGCAACACGAAACATGGCTATGTCTCGTCAGAAGAAATTGGATAAGATGGATATTATCGAACTGCAAAGTGAGAAACCAAAACCATCCTTTGATTTCAAACCAGCTCGTACTCCAGGGCGCTTTATTTTCCAAGCCAAGGATTTGCAGATTGGTTATGATCGTCCTCTGACCAAGCCTTTAAATCTTACCTTTGAACGCAATCAAAAGGTTGCGATTATTGGTGCTAATGGTATTGGAAAAACAACTCTCTTGAAGAGTCTCTTGGGCATTATCTCGCCAATCGCTGGGGAAGTGGAGCGTGGAGATTATTTAGAACTTGGTTATTTTGAGCAGGAAGTAGAAGGCGGTAATCGCCAAACTCCTCTTGAAGCTGTCTGGAATGCCTTTCCTGCCCTTAATCAAGCAGAAGTCCGTGCAGCCCTTGCCCGTTGTGGTTTGACAACCAAACATATTGAAAGTCAGATTCAAGTATTATCAGGGGGAGAGCAAGCCAAGGTTCGTTTCTGTCTCTTGATGAATCGTGAAAACAATGTTTTAGTGCTGGACGAGCCGACCAACCATTTGGATGTGGATGCAAAGGATGAGCTCAAACGCGCTCTCAAAGAATATAGGGGATCTATCCTTATGGTCTGCCACGAGCCAGACTTTTATGAAGGCTGGATAGACCAAATATGGGATTTTAATAATTTAACTTAAGAATGAGAGTAAAAGAAATACAGTACCGAATGTGGATACTGTATTTTTTTGGTTTTTAAGATTTAAAATCGTAGTCTTTCACCACTTCGATGCTGTCGATTGTGATAGCAGTAGTTGGCTTGTCTTTTTCATCTTTTTCGGCTTTGGCAATCTTATCTACAACATCCATACCGTCAATCACTTGTCCAAAGACTGGGTGTTTGCCATCAAGGCTAGGGTTTCCCCCTTCTTTATAGGCTTCGATGATTTTCTTTGGATACTTGCTTGTAGGGAGTTTAGCAGAGGTATCTGTAGAGTTTTGGTTGATGAAGAACTGGCTTCCATTGGTGTTTGGTTGACCAGTATTAGCCATAGCAAGAGCACCACGGATGTTATAGAGATAAGGAGTAATCTCGTTTTTGAAACCAGTTCCCTTGTCTTTAGTCTTATCCTTGTCATGCCAGATGGACTGACCACCTGTACCGTCCCCTTTTGGATCTCCAGTTTGGACCATGAAGCCATCGATGACACGGTGGAAGGTAATGCCGTTATAGTAGCCTTCTTTGGCATGAGTGAGGAAGTTTTCAACCGCTAGAGGAGCGAGTTTAGGGAAGAGCTTAATGCGGATATCACCTTGGCTTGTGTGGAGAATCACTTCGGCTTCATCTTCAGCAACTTCCTTAGAAAGTTGCGGGAAATTGGCATTCTCGTTTGTTAAAGCATCGTTTAACTCCTTGGCAGATTGGGCAGCTGCTTTGGAGCTTTCCTCAGCGGCCAAGCTAGAATCTACATAGTCATCACCACGTAGACTGCGTTGGATGCTGCTACACCCAGCTAGGGCTACAGTGGACAGTAAAAGAAGGGTTGCTAGTTTTTTCATTCTGATCCTCTCAAAAATTCATTTCTACCATTGTACCCTAAAAGGAAGTGGATTTCAAATGTTAGTGACAAGACAGTTTAAGAGGAAGCCAACCAAAAATCACTTGATTAGAGATTCTTCTTTGGATGACGGTCGACAATGTCCTGGTACTGTTCCAGTATTTCCTCTCCCTTTGGAGTCAATTTGTAGCCACGAATCGAAAAGTGACAAGCTAATTCTTCTTCTGAAAAATGCTCATGAAGGGCTTGGTCCAAATTTGTAGCCTTCATTTTTAGAAAGTCCAGTAACTCCCTTCTTCTTTAGGATATTCTTTTTTTATGGTAGCGTATTAGATGGTCAAGTGAGTAAAAAGCAGTTTCAATGGACAGCATAACCTTTTTCTACCAGAGTTTTGAGATGCTTAGGAGCATCAATACCATAAGTGTACTCGAAGTATTTAGGAAACCAGATCTTAAGAAAGCTCGTAAAGCATCACAATTAGTAAAGGTTAATTCGAAAGAATTACTATATTTTAAAAGAGCATATTTTCAAAGGATTTTTTCTTTTGGCTTCAATTCCTAATTAATCAATGAACTTAATAGTAGGTCTCGAAAAGAATTATGTTTCCTCTTTCTGTCTGAGTTCAAAGAGGTCTTCTACTTTTAGATTAAAAACTTGAGCAATTTTAAGAGCCATTTCCAGCGAAGGATTGTAACGGTTATTTTCCAAGTGCAGAATTGTCTCGCGTCGAATGCCGATGCGGTCGGCTAACTCCTGCTGGGTCATGCCTGTGGACTCACGAACAGATTTGAGATTAGTAATAATATTGCTTTCTTTGGCCATGCTTATCCTCTACGTTCCAAGATAAAATAGACAACCGCAAAAATGCAAATCAAGGCAGCTATGCTAATAAATATCTGACCCATGTAAAGAGTGAGAACCCCCATATACCCAATGATAACTGATAGGATCATCAGTGCGCCTAGTATAAAAACAAACATCAAGCTAGCTGCCTTTGCTAAATTAGCATAAAAGCGTTCGTCCGGAGTTTCCTTGACATTTTTTAAAGAGAAAAAAACAAATACAATCACTTCAATAACGAGACCAATTCTCAAAATCCATTCTTTAATACCAGAACTTACGCTTGGGGTCGCAACCCAAATCCCTACTGTATAAAAAATGCTTGCTGCAGACACAAGTATCGTGTAAAGCTTAGCAGACAAGTTAAAAATAATCTTTCCCTTACCTTTCTGACTCTTATGTAGCCAGCTACAAATAGCTACAATTTGACCTGACACTGAAATACCAGTAATAACTAACTTGGGTCCCCAACTAAGATTAGAACCAAATAAAACAATAAAATCAATAAAGAGAGCTACGGCAATCATTGCAATGAGGCCACGCATTTTTTGACTTTTTTTCATGATAGACTCCTTTTTTATGTTATAAATATATAACACTTAAATTTCATGTTATAAATATATCACATTTAAATTTAGAAAGCAAGAATTTATGTGTCAAGGTGGCAATTATTTGAAAAAATTTTTTAATAAAAGCCCTTGATAGTCAAATAACTAAAGAATTCTTTGAAGTAATGCATCGGATTTGGTTTGGATAGTTTCGTTAATAATATTTGATGATAAAGAATTTTTGAAAAATCTAGATACTGTATGAATCTCTACTTTTTTTCTTAGACTGTATAAAGTCTGTCAGAATAAGCTTTGTAGGTGTAGAAGTTAATTTTTACAGAGGTTAAGTAAGGATTTCAGTACACGTCAATAGATGTCAAAATACTGATTTTAAGCGATTTTTGATTTTTGGAAACTCATTATATCGCACTACAAATCAATAAAAACTCTACCTTTTTTAGATAAATATATCATCTGGATATTGAAGTTAAGCCCTGCTATCATTTCGATGGCAGGGCTTTTTAATATTTGGTACACTAACTTCTTATCTATATTTTGGTGGATTTTAAGTTGACATCTACAAAGTTTAATGTTAGAATACATTCAAAAATATATTTGAATGAGGTGTTTTATGATTCAAAATGTTGTTACTTCAATAATCCTGTATTCTGGGACAGCCGTAGACTTACTTATTATCCTAATGTTATTTTTTGCCAAAAGAAAAAGCAGAAAAGACATCATTAACATCTATTTAGGACAATTTCTAGGCTCTGTTAGTCTAATATTGCTAAGTTTGCTTTTTGCATTTGTCTTAAATTATATTCCTAGTAAAGAGATTTTAGGTTTACTCGGTTTGATTCCAATTTTCCTAGGCCTCAAAGTTTTGCTTTTAGGAGATTCTGATGGAGAAGCTATTGCAAAAGATGGTTTGCGAAAAGACAATAAAAACCTGATTTTTCTAGTCGCTATGATTACTTTTGCAAGTTGTGGCGCTGACAATATTGGTGTCTTTGTCCCATATTTTACCACCTTAAATTTAGCGAATTTGATAGTGACTTTACTTACTTTTCTAGTCATGATTTATTTCTTGGTTTTTTCTGCCCAAAAATTGGCACAAGTCCCTTCTGTTGGAGAAACTTTGGAAAAATATAGCAGATGGTTTATTGCCGTTGTCTATTTAGGATTGGGGATGTATATTCTGATTGAAAACAACAGCTTTGACATGCTAAGGACTGTGTTCGGCTAGGAGAAAAAAATATGAAAAAAGATAGTATTTGCCAAGTGAATATTATAAATCAACAAAATGTTACAACCGCGACGAACTACCTTGAAAAGGAAAAAGTCCAAAAATCACTTCGTATTTTATCAAAGTTTACCGATAATAAACAGATAAATATCATCTTTTATCTCCTTGCTGTTGAAGAACTCTGTGTCTGTGATATAGCCTGTTTACTAAATCTCAGTATGGCATCTGCCTCCCACCATCTTCGTAAACTAGCCAATCAAAACATCTTGGACACTAGAAGAGATGGGAAAATTATATATTATTTTATAAAAGATGAGGAAATCAGAGATTTTTTTAATCAACTAGGATAACAACTATTTTTACTACTTTTCCATGATTATAGGGGGATTGTATATGAAATTTTTTGAAGAAAATTATTCACATGAACTACCTACTCGTATCAAAAATTTAAGAAAAAAACACAATATTACACAAAGCGAACTAAGCAATGCAGGTCAAGTTAGTCAAGTTGAAAAGGAAAAGCAACAAGTTACCACTTCAATATTGCTTTATTTGAATACTCAAACCGACTTAGACTATAAAGAAATTATTTTTGGAGATATTGCCAAGCTTGTTGAAAATATGTTTTACCACTGCTTCGGCTCTATTTTATTTAGAGATTTGGAAACTGTAAATAAAAGAATGAATTCTTTGTCGGATGATGACTTAATTTCTATACAATCTAGCTGTCTTAGACTTTCCAAGACATTCGCAAATTTCAATATTCAAAGAAAAAAATTTTTGATTTCTGATGAAACTGAAAAAATTATCCATAATGGCAAAAAGGTCATTAAAAAATCAAAAAAGATAAATCAATTTCAACAATAATGGACACATACGCCGAGTTAGCACCGCAAAGAAAGTTAGAATCTGTTAATCTTTATATCGATAAGATTGCTGAACTAACGCAATAACTACTCTACTATTTACTCTACCTTTTATTATGTAGCATTCTAAAAACATTGATGTACCAACGTTTCTAACAGCTAAAATAGAAATTATTTAATCTTTTACAGACCTAAACTATTCCCCTATTTAGAATCTATTAATTCATATTTTATAAATTAATTAGTAGATATCTTTTTTAAAATCCTTGATATTTCGCTGTTTTTAGTCTAATTGAAATCTATACTTTCCAAACCAGATCTTAAGAAAGCTCGTAAAGCTAGCCAGTTCTCTAAAGGTTAAGAACTAGCTACAATACAGTATTTACAACACTTTATACTCAATGAAAATCAAAGAGCAAACTAGGAAGCTAGCCGCAGGTTG